>JBQCGE010000266.1:0-7111 GCA_051955955.1 Verrucomicrobiota bacterium | reverse complement strand
CCACATCATTCCGGCCGGAACGGGCTTCAACACCCACCGGAACGTGAATATCAAGCCATTGGTCGAGGAGCTTCCTGCTGAAGAAGAGCCCAACGCGCTCACCGCTGAGCTGGAACAACCGCTCGCTGGTTAATCCAACCTCAAAGAGAATTGCAAAGCCCCAGGAAATTTCCTGGGGCTTTTTTAATGGGAAAAACAGAGGAGGGGAGCCTCACGCGAAGCCGCGAAATTCGCGGTTTCGCGTGAGGCTCCTCTCCTCCGTTTTAGCCATTAAAAAAGCCCCAGGAGGATTCCTGGGGCTTTGCAATTCTCTTTGAGTTTGGATTAGCCAGCGAGCGGTTGTTCCAGCTCAGCGGTGAGCGCGTTTGGCTCCTCTTCAGGAGGAAGCTCCTCGACCAATGGCTTGATATTCACGTTCCGGTGGGTATTGAAGCCCGTTCCGGCCGGAATGATGTGGCCCATGATCACGTTTTCCTTGAAGCCGCGGAGTTGGTCCACTTTGCCCATCGTTGCGGCTTCCGTGAGGACGCGCGTGGTGTCCTGGAAGGAAGCAGCGCTGAGGAAGCTTTCCGTCTCGAGCGAAGCCTTGGTGATGCCGAGCAGCACAGGCTGAGCTTCAGCCGGCTGACCGCCCCGTTCTTCGACGCGTTCGTTTTCGCGTTCGAAAGCAATCTTGTCGATCTGTTCGCCCCAGAGGAAGGTGGTGTCACCCGGCTCAGTGATGCGGACCTTGCGGAGCATCTGGCGAACGATGATTTCAATGTGCTTGTCGTTAATCGTCACACCCTGCAGGCGATAAACTTCCTGCACTTCGTTGACGAGGTGTTCCTGCAATTCCTGAGGCCCGCAGACATCCAGAATTTCGTGCGGGACAACCGGACCTTCGGTCAGTTGCTGCCCCTTCTTCACAAAGTCGCCCTTGAAGACGATGACGTGCTTGCCGATCGGGATGAGGTGTTCCTCTTCCGTGCCGGTTTGCGGATCCTTGATCAGGACGGAGCGCTTGCCGCGAACGGTCGGGCCGAAATCGACAATACCGTCGATCTTCGAAATTTCCGCTGCGTCCTTTGGACGGCGTGCTTCGAACAATTCCGCCACACGCGGGAGACCGCCCGTGATGTCCTTGGTCTTGGCGCTTTTGCGCGGCGTTTTGGCCATGAGCGTTCCAGCCACGATCTTGTCCCCTTCGTTCACGACGATGTGAGCGCCGGAAGGAATCGGATAATTCGCGAGCGGTTCGCCCTTGTCATCCACAATCATGATCTGCGGGTGCAAATCTTCCTTGTGTTCGATCACAACCATCGCTTCCTGGCCGGTCGCCTCATCGACTTCCTGCTTCATCGTGACCCCTTCGATAATGTCGTGGAAGCGGATCAAACCAGCTTTTTCAGACAAGATCGGAACGTTGTACGGATCCCATTGCACGAAGGTTTCACCCTTCTTCACTGTGTGGCCGTTCTTCACCGAAATGACCGACCCGATCACAATATTGTGTGTTTCGAGTTCGCGGCCATCCTCAGCCATGATGGAAATGGAACCGTTTTTGTTCAGGACGATGTTGTTGCCATCTTCAAGTGCCCCAAGGCGGAGGTCGTTGTATTGGACTTTGCCGTCATGTTTGGACTTGATTTGCGGCTGCTTAAACACCTGTGAGGCCGTTCCACCGATGTGGAACGTACGCATCGTGAGCTGTGTGCCCGGTTCACCGATGGATTGCGCGGCGACAATGCCGACTGCTTCACCCAGCTTGACCGGCGCGCCGGTCGCCAGGTTGCGTCCATAGCAATGAACACAAACACCATGCTTGCTCTCGCACGTGAGCACCGAGCGGATGCGGACTTTTTCCACGCCCGACTTTTCGATGTCTTTCGCGCGGATTTCGTCAATTTCCTGGTTCGCCTTGATAATCTTGCGCTTCGGATCCGTTGGGTCAGTAATGTCATCGCAGCCAAAGCGTCCGACGATGCGTTCGCTCAGCTTCACGACTTCATCTTCACCTTCGTAAACGGCGTGAACCACAATTCCGTTGCTCGTGCCGCAATCCTGCTCGCGGATGATTACGTCCTGGGAAACATCGACCAGTTTGCGGGTCATGTAACCGGAGTCAGCCGTCTTGAGCGCTGTATCAGCCAAACCTTTGCGCGCCCCGTGAGTTGAAATGAAGTATTCCAACACGGTGAGGCCTTCGCGGAAGTTCGACAAAATCGGTTGCTCGATAATGTCACCGGAAGGTTTCGCCATCAAACCACGAACACCGGCCAACTGGCGGACCTGCTGGCGATTACCACGAGCACCGGAGTCAACCATCAGCCAGACCGGGTTGTACTCGCGTTTGCCCTGGTTGTTCTCAAGGGTCTTGAGCATGACGTTCGCGATCTGGTCAGTGCAATGCGTCCAGATATCGACGACCTTGTTGTAACGTTCGCCCGGAGTAATAACGCCCTTGCGATATTGCTTCTCGACGTCGGCAATCTGCTTTTGCGCAGCTTCGATTTCGTGCGTCTTTTCCTTCGGAATGATCATGTCATCAATGCCGATGGAGACACCTGCCTTGGTCGCTTCCTGGAAGCCGAGTTCCTTCAGTTTATCCAGCGTATGAACCGTCTTTTCGTGTCCGCAATGCTTGTAGCAATTCCAGATCAAATCACCGATTTGTGATTTGCCCACGACCTTGTTCGGGAACCCGAGTTCAGTTGGCCAGATTTCGCTGAAAAGCACGCGACCGACAGTGGTTTCGATCACCTTCTGCTCGGCATTGCCGAACACGGTTTTGCGCCCCAAATCAGGGTTGGCCATCTTAACCCAATCGTGCGTCCTCAGGATTCCTTCCGCATGCGCGAACAGGACTTCCTGTTTGCTGCCGAAGAGCATCCGTTTGGTCTCGTTACGGTGATAACCAATCGTGCGCGGGTTCGCGGTGAGGTAATAGCACCCAAGGGTAATATCCTGGGTCGGGGTCATGATCGGCTTGCCGCTCGATGGGCTGAAGATGTTGTTCGGCGCCATCATTAACAGGCGCGCTTCCATCTGGGATTCAACCGAGAGCGGAACGTGCACGGCCATCTGGTCACCGTCGAAGTCCGCGTTGTAAGCGGTGCAAACCAGCGGGTGAATGCGAATCGCTTCGCCTTCGATCAACACCGGTTCGAACGCCTGGATGGAAAGACGGTGCAGCGTCGGAGCACGGTTCAGCAGAACCGGGTGCCCCTTCGTCACTTCTTCCAAAATATCCCAGACTTCGGGCGATTGGCGCTCGATCATCTTCTTCGCTGAACGAACGGTATGGACATACCCAAGTTCCTTCAGCCGGCGAATGATGAATGGCTCGAACAGGACCAGCGCCATTTTCTTTGGCAAACCGCATTGGTGCAGCTTGAGTTCCGGTCCGATCACGATCACGGAACGACCGGAGTAATCGACGCGCTTACCGAGCAGGTTTTGGCGGAAACGACCGCTCTTACCCTTGAGCATGTCGCTCAACGATTTCAAAGCGCGATTCCCAGCGCCAGTCACGGGGCGGCCATGGCGACCATTGTCGAACAACGCATCGACCGCTTCCTGCAACATCCGCTTTTCGTTCCGGATAATGACTTCCGGGGTGCGAAGCTGGAGCAGGTTTTTGAGACGATTGTTGTGGTTGATGACGCGACGATAAAGGTCGTTCAGGTCAGAGGTCGCAAAGCGGCCACCTTCCAGCGGAACGAGCGGGCGCAAGTCTGGAGGAATGACCGGCAGAACCGTAAGCACCATCCATTCCGGACGGCTCTTGGACGAAAGGAAACCTTGGAAAAGCTTAATCCGCTTGGCGAGTTTCTTGCGAATCTGTTTGCTCTTGGTTTCGGTCATCGCAACGTTCAAACGTTCGACTTCCTGCGCCAGTTCAACTTTCGCCAGCGCTTCACGGACAGCTTCCGCACCCATCTTCGCGACGAATGCCTCTGCTCCGTAAGTCTCCTTTGCTTCGCGATATTCCAATTCGCTCAGCAACTGATGCTGCTTGAGCGGGGTGGAACCGGGATCGATCACAAGGTAATCCTCGTAATAAATCACGCGCTCCAGGTTCCGCGCAGTCATGTCCAGGATCAAACCGAGCCGGGACGGCATGCACTTGAAGAACCAGATGTGCGTTACAGGCACGGCCAACTCAATGTGGCCCATGCGTTCACGACGAACGCGGGAAAGCGTCACTTCCACACCGCAACGGTCGCAGACGACCCCGCGATGCTTGATGCGCTTGTACTTTCCGCAGGAGCATTCCCAATCTTTTACCGGGCCGAAAATCCGTTCACAGAACAAGCCGCCCTTTTCCGGCTTGAATGTGCGGTAATTGATGGTTTCCGGATTCTTGACTTCACCCTTAGACCAGGACCGGATGGTTTCCGGCGACGCAACCTGGATGGCTACGTAATCAACCAGATTCACCTTGTCCAACCCGAGCAACTCACGAGCGGTCTCTTTACTTGCAATCATATTAAAATAAAACGGCGTTAAAACTCACCCGGAGGGCTGCCGTCCCCCCGGGCATTTAAACAATAATCAGGCATTCAACGCAGCGAGAGTGGTGGTCTGCTGCTGTTGGTTTTGATCCGTGGGGTTCGAGTATCCCACTCGAACATCCAGACCCAGGGATTGCATTTCTTTCACAAGCACGTTGAAGGATTCAGGAACACCTGCCTCGAGCGAATTGTCGCCCTTGACGATGCTTTCATAAATCCGTGTGCGGCCCTGCACGTCGTCCGACTTGACGGTGAGCAATTCCTGCAAGGTGTAGGCCGCGCCGTACGCTTCCATCGCCCACACTTCCATTTCCCCGAAGCGTTGGCCGCCGTATTGCGCCTTGCCACCAAGCGGTTGCTGGGTAACGAGCGAGTAAGGCCCGACCGCGCGAGCGTGAATCTTGTCCGCCACGAGATGCCCCAGCTTCATCATATAGATGTAGCCAACGACGACTTCCTGGTCGAACGGTTCACCGGTGCGCCCGTCAAAGAGCGTGCTCTTGCCGTTTTCCCCAATGGTTTGCGGATTTCCGCCACTGCGGAGTTTTTCTCCCGCTTCCTTGATGTAATTGCGGATTTCCTTTTCCTTGATGCCATCAAAGACTGGCGTGGCGAACTTAAGCCCGAGAATCCGGGCTGCCCAGCCAAGGTGAGTTTCCAACACCTGCCCCACGTTCATACGTGAAGGCACGCCGAGCGGGTTCAGCACGATATCCACCGGGGTTCCGTCCGCGAGGAACGGCATATCTTCTTCCGGCACGATCTTGGCCACAACACCTTTATTACCGTGGCGACCTGCCATCTTGTCACCGACCGAAAGCTTACGCTTCGAGGCGATGTAGACCTTGACCGACTTGATGATGCCAGGATCAACTTCATCACCGGCTTCAACGCGCTCCATCTCCTCGTCATGCTGCATCTGGAGATCGTCGAATTTCTTTTTAAAGCTGCCGATGATTTCGTTGATTTTGTTGCGAATCGGTGAAGGATCAATTTCGATCCGGTCATAAACACCCGCCAGCTTGCGCAGCAGCGTTTTGGTAATCTTGCGATTCGCCGGGATAATGATTTCGCCCGTTTCGGAGTTAACGACGTCGAGCGGAATTTTTTCACCGAGCAGGATATTGCTGAGCGCCTCGGTTAATTGCTCGCGCAATTCCTCGAGTTTGCTGCGGTGATCTTCTTCCACCTGCTTCGCATGCTTCTTCGCTTCGGTGCCAGTCATTTTGGGCAGCCCGCTCGCTTCGGCTTTGCGGTCGCTCTCCTTTTTCGAGGAGACTTTCACGTCCATGACAATGCCGTAGGTGCCCGATGGAACCTTGAGCGATGTGTCCTTAACGTCCGCCGCTTTTTCACCGAAGATCGCACGGAGGAGCCGTTCTTCCGGCGCCAATTCCGTTTCACTCTTCGGAGTGATTTTGCCTACGAGAATATCGCCAGGCTTCACTTCCGCGCCCACGCGAATCACGCCGTCAGCGCCGAGGTTTTTCAACGCTTCTTCGCCGAGGTTTGGAATATCGCGAGTAATTTCTTCAGGCCCGAGCTTCGTATCACGAGCGCCCACTTCGAATTCATCGATATGGATCGAGGTGAAAACGTCGTCCTTCACAATGCGTTCGCTGATCAGGATCGCATCCTCGAAGTTGTACCCGTTCCACGGCATGAACGCGCAAAGCACGTTGCGCCCGAGGGCGAGTTCACCACCCGAGGTGCAGGGACCGTCCGCAATGATCTGGCCCTTCTTTACCGTGTCACCTTTTTCAACCAAAATCTTCTGGTTAATGCAGGTGGCAGCGTTTGAGCGCATGAATTTGCGAACCTGGTAAACATAGACACCGTCATCAATCGAGGTGCGGATTTTCTTTTTGCCTTCAGGCAATTTTCCGTCACGTGTGATGATGATTGAGTTGCCCACAACTGAGGCCACTTTGCCACCTTCTTCCGCCGCAATGACGGCGCGGGAATCGCGAGCGACGCGATCTTCCAAACCGGTTGCGACAAACGGAGCTTCAGTGACCAGCAGCGGCACTGCCTGGCGTTGCATGTTCGAACCCATCAACGCGCGGTTCGCGTCATCGTGTTCAAGGAACGGAATCAAACCGGCAGCAACGGAAACGAGCTGCTTCGGCGACACGTCCATGTAATCAACACCGTTCGGCTCGACATCCACGAAGTCGCCCTTGCGGCGGCAATTCACGCGTTCAGTCACGAAATGCCCCTTGTCATCAATCTGGGCGTTGGCCTGCGCGACGGTGAAGGCTTCTTCACGATCCGCGGTCAAATAATCGATCTGGGCAGTGACACGACCCTTCTCGACCTTGCGGTAGGGAGTTTCGATAAACCCGAAATCGTTCACGCGGGCAAAGGTTGCCAGCGAGGCGATCAGACCGATGTTTGGACCTTCAGGGGTTTCAATCGGGCAAATCCGGCCGTAGTGGGACGGATGCACGTCACGAACTTCAAATCCAGCGCGATCACGGGAAAGACCACCAGGCCCAAGTGCCGATAACCGGCGCTTGTGAGTCAACTCCGCGAGCGGATTGATCTGATCCATGAATTGCGAGAGCTGGCTGCGACCGAAGAAGTCACGAACCACCGCAGACAACGCTTTTGGA
>JBQCGE010000265.1:0-3059 GCA_051955955.1 Verrucomicrobiota bacterium | reverse complement strand
CGATTCCATCAACGGCAAACAAGTGTTCGAAGCCTCACTCCCGCAACCCACAATGACCAGTGTCATGGGCGAAAAGAAAACCCGCAGCGATAACTACTACATGGATCTTCTCGAAGGAGTGGGAAATCACGTCGACCAGGTCGAGCGCAGCCGACACTCAACCTCAAAGCGAAGAATGGATGAGCAAACCCGCAACGGCGGCTCCAACTATGCCTTCGCCGACGGCAGCGCCCGCTTCCTCAAATTCAAAGGCTCCGTTTACCCGCTCAACTTGTGGGCGGTTGATGAAACTTTGCGCACCAACAAGCTGCTGCTGAACTAACTGCGTCCCGATCTTCCGCCTCAGTGCGTTTTACCACTCAATAACCGCCGCGCCCCAGGTTAATCCCGCGCCGAAAACAACCAGCAAAATCAAATCGCCCCGCTGAATCCTCCCTGTCTGCACCGCTTCATCCAGCGCAATTGCCACCGATGCTGCCGATGTGTTCCCGAACTTATGCAGATTCACGAAAAGCTGCTCTGGGGTGGCCCCAAGTCGTTCACCCACCGCATCAATAATCCGTCGGTTGGCCTGGTGCGGAATAATGCATTTGATCTGCGTGATATCAATTTCACAACGGCGCAGTGCTTCGCTGGCCGCTGTGTACATCGCATTCACCGCGTTTTTGAAAGTCTCCTTCCCATCCATCCGCAGGTAATGCAACCGCGCGCTCACCGAATCCATCGTCGCCGGTTGACGACTCCCGCCCGCAGGCATGGAGAGTAAACTTGCCTTGCTCCCATCCGCCCCCATGCAGGCAGTTAACAACCCATGCGTTCCGCTCCGTGACTGCAAAACGGCCGCGCCCGCGCCATCTCCAAACAACACGCAGGTGTTCCGATCGCTCCAATCAATGATCGACGAGAGCTTTTCCGCACCTATCACCAGCACCGTGTCGTAAGTGTGGGACATGATGAACTGCTGCGCAATTTCCAATCCGTAAATAAATCCCGAGCAGGCCGCTTCAATATCAAACGCCGCACAACGCGGTGCTCCAATCTTCTGCTGCACCAGGCATGCGGTCGAAGGAAATAGCATGTCCGGCGTGATCGTCGCCACGATGATTAAATCAATCTGCTCCGGCTTTACGCCCGCCTGCGCCATCGCTGCTTTGGCTGCTTTGGCCGCCATGTCAGAAGTAAATTCCCCCTCCGCGGCAATCCGGCGCTGTTCAATTCCCGTCCGTGTCCGAATCCATTCATCGCTCGTCTCCACCATCTTTTCCAGGTCGGCGTTGCTCAGCACTTTCTCTGGCACGTATGCTCCCACGCCTGCCACTGCACAGGTGCGCGGATGAAAGCCGCTTTTGATCCGTGGATTTTTAATCGGTCGAACAGGTGTTTCTATCATTGTTTTGAAACGGGGTTAAATAAAGAGGCATTCTTCGCGATCGCTTCAATGATCGAATCGTTCAGATGATGAGAAATGGTTTCACAAGCCACTCGAATCGCGTTTTTGATCGCGCGCGCATTTGCCGATCCATGCGCCTTGATGACATTGCCGTTCAATCCCAGCAACGGCGCGCCGCCATAAGCATCCGGGTCCATCCGATTTTTCAAGACCAGAAAGGCGGGCTTCGCGATGGCCGCGCCGATCTTTCGAATAGGCGTGGCGGTCAATTCCCGTTTTAACAAACGACCCATGGCGCTCCCCATGCTCTCGCATGTTTTCAGGACAATATTGCCGAGAAATCCATCCGTCACAACCACTTCCACTTCGTCGGCAAACAAATCATGCCCCTCAACATATCCAATGTAATTCAACCCAAGTTGTTCGCACAAGGCGTGCGCTTCCCGCGTCACATCGGTCCCTTTCATCGTTTCGGTACCGTTGCTCAGAATCCCAACGCGCGGTTTCGGGTTTCCCAGGATTTGCTGGCAGTATAAACTGCCCATGATGGCGAACTGGGCCAGGTGAATCGGTTTGCATTCCGGCGTTGCCCCGCCGTCGATCAGTACGAAGTAACCCTTTTCTGAAGGCATCACCGGTGCGATTGCCGGGCGCTCCACTCCCTCCAGCGTTCGGAGCCGAATGGTTGAAGCAGCGACCAGCCCTCCGGTATTCCCGGTGGAAATCAGCGCCTGCCCTTTCCCGTCCTTGAGCAGTTCAACAGCCCGCAGCAGGGAGCAATCCTTCTTCTTGCGCAGGCCCTCCACCGGCTTGTCCTCCATAGTGAGAACCTGGCTCGCATGCACCACGTGCACGCGCGAATCTTTGAAACCTATGTTGGAGAGAACCGCTTGGATTTCCGGCTCATTGCCCACCAGGATTAATTCGGTGATTCCCGATACTTCCCGCAGCCCAAGCTGCGCCCCCTCAATAACCACCCCTGGGCCGTGGTCCCCTCCCATCACATCCACGACTATCCGCATAAATAAAAAGAGCGCGGTGCATTTCGCATTCCCGCGCTCTTCAAAAAGCAGGCTTAACCGAGTGCCTCAACCGTGATCACTTGGCGGCCCTTGTAATATCCGCATGCCGGGCATACCCGGTGGGGGACGAACGGTGCGGCGCATTGAGGGCAGGTGCTCAATTGCGGAAGTGTAAGCACGCTGTTATACGCGCGGCGCATGCGCTGGCGGCTGCGTGACGGTTTTCTTTTTGGAACACCCATATTAGTAAACTATTTCAATTTCAATTTATTCAGCTCATCCCATGCGGATTTTTGGCCCAAAGCTGCACCGCCGGATTGCTCGCTCCCCGAAGATTGGGGCAAGCTCTCGCACTCCGCTTCGCACACAGGGTGCGCCGGAAAGGCGAGCAAAATATCCTCGCGAATGAACGGCGTCAAGTCCACCAGGTCATTTATCACCGGTGCCGCATCTTCCCCCTCCAAGGGTACAAACGCATTGTATGGGTCCAGCACAATCGGATAACGCAATGGTTTCAGGCACCGGACACATTCACAATCCAAAATAAGGCTCAACTTCCCGCTTACCAACAGGTTAGGCCCGTTCTGCTCCACCGTTAAATCATAATTGATCGGCTGCTCCGCATGCACCATTTCATCCAGGTTTTC
>JBQCGE010000264.1:0-13311 GCA_051955955.1 Verrucomicrobiota bacterium | reverse complement strand
CTCATCCCCACTGCGAAAATCTCCGGTAATATCAGGCTTTTCGGCAGCGACATTTACCGACCTGATTTCGATCCAGTCATGGTTCGTCGGCAGGTAGGCATGGTCTTCCAAAAGTCCAATCCGTTTCCCACCATGTCCATCGCGGAGAATGTTACCGTCGGTCTGAAATTAAATGGCATTCGCCAAAAAAATCTCGTTGGCGAACGGCTCGAAAGTTCGCTTCGCATGGCCGCGCTTTGGGATGAAGTGAAGGATCGCCTGCATGCCCCTGCCGTTAGCCTTTCCGGTGGGCAGCAACAACGGCTTTGCATCGCCCGTGCACTGGCTGTGAAACCTGAAGTTCTCCTGATGGACGAGCCCGCCTCCGCATTGGATCCCATTGCCACTGCTCGTATCGAGGAACTGATCCTCGATTTAAAGAAGGAATTCACCATTGTAATCGTCACACACAACATGCAGCAGGCGGCGCGCATTTCCGATTACACCGCCTTCTTTTACCTTGGCGAATTGGTCGAGTGTGATCGCACGCTTAAAATGTTTACCAACCCCTCCAACAAACAAACCGAAGATTACGTCACCGGTCGTTTCGGTTGATCCTGCTTATGCAACGCCACTTTGATGAAGAATTGGACCAGCTCAAGGAAATGCTTCTCCTCATGGCTGGCCATGCCACTCACGCGATCATGAATGCCATGACTGCCCTGAGTGAGCGTGATGACACACTCGCGCGGAAGGTCGAACAGGACGACACCATTCTGGATCAGTTCGAAAAGCAGATTGATGAAAAAGCCATCGCCATCTTGGCACTAAAAGCCCCGCTCGCTTCGGACCTGCGTCTGATTACCACCATCATGAAAGTTTCACGCGATCTGGAACGCGTCGGCGATGAGGCCACCACCATTGCCCGCCGCGCAAAAGAGCTCAATACGGAAGCGCCTCTTAAGAGCCAGGTCGATCTTCCACACATGGCCGAACTTGTGAAAGCGATGTTAAAAGGTTCGATTGATTCCTTCGTGAATCGCGATCCCGCCAAAGCCCGGGAAATCATTCCACGCGATAAACAAGTCGACGCGCTGAATAAAGAATTTCACCGCGAAATGATCCTCACGATTTTGAGGGACAATAACGCCATTACCCGTTGCCTGAACCTGATGGTCATTTCCAAGTCGCTCGAAAGGATTGCCGACCACGCCGCCAATATTGCCGAGGAAGTCGTATATCTATACGAAGCGCGCGATATTCGCCACCAGCCAGCGGTTATCTAGAATTGCCTTGGAGGGGACAGGCTTCGCGCCTGTCCCAGCGGGTGGCTCGCCCGGTTACCACGATACGCCCTCACGGTCGCCACGTTTTGCTCCAAAGCGTGTAAATCTCGCGCATCGCCCGCCGCTCCAGCGGTGTCCATTCAATCGTCCGCTCGTTCAAGCTTTTTGCTTCGCCAAATCGCGGCTCCCGTTCCACCGCGAGTTGATAATTTTCCAGCGCGCCTTTCATGTCCCCGACGCCCCAATACCCGAGCGCCAATGAGTAATAATCGTAATGCGCGCGGTTTTGGCTCATCTCCGCAGCAGTTTTCCATTCCCGCAACGCGTCGTCGTAATCTCCCATGTTGAAATACGACCACCCAGCGCCATTATGCATGGGCGCGGTATTCTTTAATTCAAGTGTCTTCTTCAAATCCGCGCGCGCCTGCTCCTTCCGTCCAAGCAAGGCGAGTAGATAACCTCTATTGGAATAGGCTTGGGCGTTATTGGGATTGCGCGTGATTTGCTCGTTCAGGTTGTCGAGCCTGGGAGAAGAAAATGCCTCAACTTTTGGCGATGTCGTCGGAACAGTTGTGGTGCGTTTGTGGGCGGAACTCGAGCAACCCGCCTGGAAGATTGCGAGCAAACCAATTAAAAAATAAACCCCTGGCCATTGAACTCGAGTCATAGCTTCTCTCCATCCGACGCTGCGACCGAGCTCTCTCTTCGAACCGCAGCGTTATTTCACCACATTCACCAACGGTGCCAGCCCCTGGATGCGCACTTCCAGCCGGTCACCCGATTGGATCGGACCCACACCGCTCGGCGTTCCGGTCAAAATCACGTCACCCGGCATAAGCGTCATGTTCGTCGAAATGAAGCTCACCAGGTGATAACAATTGAAAATCAGTTGGCTCGTATTTGAGTTTTGGCGCAGTTGTCCATTC
Organism: Verrucomicrobiota bacterium; assembly: GCA_051955955.1. GTDB lineage: Bacteria > Verrucomicrobiota > Verrucomicrobiia > Limisphaerales > SXQI01 > DASVNK01. The sequence continues at coordinate 11,120 of JBQCGE010000264.1, read as the reverse complement.
TGAAACAACTGAATTGTCAAATCATGCGGGTCAATCTTCGTCTCAATATAAGGCCCGAGTGGAGTAAAAGTATCGAACGATTTTGCGCGGGCCCATTGGCTTTCGGCGTTCTGGATGGTCCGGTCACTGATGTCCTGGGCGGAAGTATATCCAAAAATATAACGCGCGGCTGCTGCTGGCGTAACGTTGCGGACCCGACGGCCAATAACAATCGCCAATTCAGCTTCAAAATCAGTCCGATGATCGGAAAATGGAATCTCTATTTTTCCACCATCCGGCACCAATGAAGTCGTTGCCTTCAGCCAAAAAAGCGGTTCTTTAGGAAGGGGCTTGCCCGATTCACGCGCATGATCGGCATAATTCAGCCCGACCGCGATCACCTTTGACGGTGCCACAGGTGTGAGCGTCTTCACCCCCTTGAGCGGTGTCGCTTTTTTGTCAAACGATGGAGATCCGAATACATCCCCTTGCAGACGGAATAATTCTCCGTCCACTACTTTGGCGAAGAAGGTTTCGTCACCCCTTTGAAAACGGCCAATTGCAGCCATAAGATTTGCAGGGAGTTGTAGCAAAAACCGCTGATTGACCGCAAGCGCAAAGTCTTTTGGTCTCAGGGAATTCCAGAATTTCGATCCACGCCAACGTTTCCTCTATGTGTGTGCTACCCGCTGGATCGATGCTTTTTCGCCTTCTACTTGGCCCGATGCGAGGAGAAAACCCGGGAGGAAAAGTTCCCTTCATCGACCAATCAATGACCCTCAGCCAACGCAGGATTGGTCGTAAACCCATTATAGCCTGTCCGTGGGGTGGCGGCTGGTTCTTCAAAAACGGGCTCCGTGCTGGTCCCGAGCAGGTAGATATTCCCAGGGTTTGCAAAATGATTCGCAATGCGCGCGCTCGGGATCGTATTCACCGGGTCATTCATCCACCCAATGAACGTGCTGGCTTTTTCGTTCTGCAAATCCTGTGAGACGCTATAACCGAGCAGCATTAACCCGGAAATCGCGAACGCATAAGCCCCTGCCAGAACCGGACGCGCATCAAATTTCGCCACCATCCATTCCCACCAGGTCGAGTGCTCGGAGAGGTCATCCCGTTCAATCTTGATCCGGATTTGGTCAGGCAGGTAGTTGAAATATCCCGGAGGCGGTTTCTCATGCTTTTTCAGCGCGAGCAACCGGCGTAATCCCTCAAACTCTTCCGGATTCGAATTCATCTTATTTTAAATAATCGGACAGATGCCCTTGTAATTGCTGGCGGGCGTAAAATAGTCGGGACCGCACCGTCCCGGTATTACAATCCATGATCTTGCTGATCTCCTCGTGTGAAAGCCCCTGCACGTCATGCAATGTCACTACTAACCGATGTACATCCGACAATTTCTGCATCGCTTCGTTCAATTTCTCATGCAGTTCGCTCAGGCTCAAGTCGCGCCTCGGCGTGTTCTCGGACACAAAAGCCACAATCTCAGGATCATGCTCCGCATTGAAGTCCAGGTCATTAAGGCTCAGGTGGATTTTATTCTTCCGGCTCTTGAGGAAGTTGATCGTTTTATTAATCGCGATCCGGTAAACCCAGGTGAAAAAGCTGGAGTCTCCCTTGAAATTCCGAAGTGCCTTGTGGGCTTTGATGAAAGTCTCCTGCGTCAGGTCATTGGCGTCCTCGTGGTTGGACGTCATGTGGTATATCGTTGCGTATACCCGCTCCTGATACCGCCGGATGAGCGTGTCAAATGCTTCGTAATCGCCCGTTTGCGCTTCAGCTACGAGAATCCGGTCTTCCACCGGGTTCACTGCATTCGCGACGGACGGCTCGCGGATTAGGCTTGGACTTTCGATCATATGCGCCCATGCTCGTCATGTTAATTAACTCCGAGCGCGCCACATTGTTGCGCCAGGTACTCACCAAGAGCCGCGAGCGCTTCCACCCCTTTGGATGGCCGCAACTGCCCCAGACCAAGCTGGGCAGATTTTATGTACTGTTGCACTACGCTTTGGGTTCCACTTAGAGCGTCGTACTTCGTCAACAGTTCAAAAATTTTCTCCAGGTCATTCGGCTCCAGTGATTCAATGCAATTTTGTAGCATTAATCGGTCCGAATTCGTCCCGCTTTCCAAAATTATCAGGATTGGCAGCGTAATTTTTCCAGTCCCAAGATCGGTGCCAAGGCTTTTGCCCGCCTCCTTCTCGCTCCCAAACAGATCCAGGCAATCATCGTAGAGCTGGTATGCCGTTCCCAGCGCCAGTCCGTAGTTTCGCAGGATCCCTTGCTCGATCGGATTTGCCCCCCCCAAAGCTGCACCGAGCTGGCACGACAGGGCAAAGAGTTCGCCTGTCTTCATCTCCAGCGCCTTCAGATAATCCTCGCGGGATAAATGAAAATTCCGGCGTTGGTTGGTCTGCAAAATTTCTCCGGTGCAAACTGTATTGGTTGCTTGCGCCACCGCACGGCAGACATCCGGTGTCGGGAAGCTCGCTGCCAGTGCCAATGCATGCGCAAAAAGGCAGTCCCCCACCAGCACGGAAATTTCGTTGCCCCAATTCGCCGACAATGTGGGTCGGCTCCGCCGCACCGTGGCCTCATCCATCACATCGTCATGAACCAGAGTGGCGAGATGAACCATTTCAATGATTACGGCTGCCTTCAGCAATTCGTCATTTACTGACCCAAATGCTGCCCCGCTCAAGGCTGCCAATGCGGGGCGAATCTGCTTTCCCTGGTTGCTTAACGCATATCGAACGTAATGACTGATGCCCGGATCGAACTCATCTACCTGTGCAACAAGATTCTGCGCAACCTTTTCCAGAAAAGGTTTTACGGGCTCGACGATTGCTTTCCAGGTGGGATTGGGCTGGAGTTTTGGCGCCTCGCCAGAGGGTTTCCATTCGGTCACCAACATTCGAGGCAATGTACGAACCCCGCTCTGGCAAGTCAAACCCGTACGCAACCGGAGTTTTTCGATTTTAGGAATTTACCCGAACGAGGATTTATTTGCGCCGACTCGCGCTACAGGTTCCTTCCCACCGTCATCTGCGGAAAAGGAATAACTCCTTCCGCCGTCTCCCCATTGCTTCCATAATCCGGTCCTCCGGATTCCAGCTTTCGTTGGAACCGCTCCAGCTCCACGATTTTTCGCCTCAATTCCTCCAGGACCAGCTTGGCCTTGGGATAATCAAAACTCTCCGAAGAGAGTATTAATTGCTGGAGTAATCCGCGGGTTTCGGCCAGTTTTTTAATGGCAAGATCGACCGGAGTTGATGACACCATGACCTTCTTATCGGAGATTCGCTGAGACAGGCCCAATTTTTTGTGAATAATTCCGGTGAATAACTGTGGGAATTTGTGTTAACTGCCCTGTTTTGGCCCACTGCATCAGCTCATCATAAAGCTCCGATTCATCCCGTTCCGTAAGCGAAAACTCGTCCCAGGTCTCCACCCAGATCATTCCGAATGATTCTTCAATCGAAAATCCTCTCCGCACGCAGGCGCGTAAAGAGCGTTGGAATTTCGCGCGAAATTCTTCCTTCGAAGTTTTGAGTCGCCCGAGGGGGAACATGGAAAATCGTGGCTGGGTTGTGGCTGATTTCATCGCGTTCGAAGATGACTTCCGCGGTTAAACTGGGCAACAAAACCTTATCAAAACTTATTCACCCAATCCCGCTCGGTTATTCACCGGGCGGTTTGTGCCGGTTCACTTTGATGTCCCGCAGTTTACGCGAACCTGATGGCTCTGCTCGGTAAAAACCTGATGTTTTATCAACCGCAATTCCCGGTGAATTACCCGCCAAACGAGCTTTCCTCCAGCCGCTCCGCGGCATGGCGGGCCTGTCTTTTCGGCAAGGCAGACATCTCCTCCGAACGCGCAGCCCTGTTCTGCGAATCCGCTCGCAGGAATGGTCGCAGAAGCGCCGGTTTATCCGATCTTCCCAGCGCCTGATAATCTTCGTAAATCGTGTTGGCAGCCTGGTCCTGTGTGATTCCCGCTTCCTCAACAAGGTAGGTGAAAAAGAGGTCGACAAGGGTGCCCAGCGCGATTCCGTGATTTCTTCCCATTCGCCCATAAAGCCATTGGCTCCAGGCCGAGAAAGCCGCAAATGGCGAACCACCGTCGCGCCAGAGCAGGGGGAGTGACTTCACGAAGTTTCCACTGTTCGCCATCAAATCCCAATGCCGGGAAAATCGCTTCATCTGCTGCATTGTCTCAAAGGGAATCGATTTGTTCCGAAGAATTTCATACGGGGGATGCGAACTGTAAACCATCTCCCATTCCTGGTCATGCCGCACAATCGGCGTCCCCCGAAGTCGCTTCAAAATGCCCAACTGAATTTCCTGCGGCCCCAACTCCACCAATTGATCAAATCCTTCCGCGAAGCTCTCGATGCCCTCGCCCGGGAGACCCGCGATCAAATCCGCATGAATGTGAACTCCCGTATGCTGGCGCAGGAAGGTAAAGTTGTCTTTCAGTTTGGCATAATTCTGCCGACGTTTAATTCGGTTGCTCACCTCGGCATTGAATGTCTGGATTCCCACTTCAAACTGAATCGAGCCTTTCGGAAATTTCGCGATGATCTCCCGCAATCCTTCCGGCAATCGATCCGGAATCATCTCAAAATGGAAAAACAATCCTGGCTTGCAGCGCTCAAGGAAAAATTCCAGCAGCGCCTTGCTGGTGTTCAAATTCAAATTGAAGGTCCGGTCCACGAACTTGAAATGCTTAACTCCGCGATCCAGCAAATCCTGCAAGGCGGGAATGAGCCTTTCCAACGGCACAGCCCGAACGGGAATATCGAGCGAGGATAAACAAAACTCGCACGTGAACGGGCAACCGCGCGATGCCTCCACGTAGATGATCCGCGTCTCCACATCCCGATTATCGTAGAGATGATAGGGCAGCTCCAGCTGCCCCAGCTCAGGCAGAGGGGAGGCGATCACCTTCGCGCCTGGGCTTCTGCCTTCCAAAAGATCCCGGCAAACCTCCGCGAACTTTAAGTCCGCTTCTCCCGTGATCACATAATCCGCCACCTGGCAAATCGCCTGTTGCTCCGTTTCATAGCTCACTTCCGGCCCGCCCAGGATCAGGATCACTTCCGGAGCGATTTTCCTTAACACCTCCACCACTTCGAGGCTTAGCTGCGCGTTCCAAATGTAAATTCCCATCCCGATGATCTTCGGTTTGCGCGCGAGCAAAACTTCAGCGATGTCTGTTGCTTTCTGGTTGATATCAAACTCAACCATGCACGCCCGCGACCGCTGGTCGCCCAGGTTCGCCATTAAATAGCGCAACCCAAACGCCGCGTGGATATACTTCGCGGTTAACGTGGTCAGGACAATGTCAGCCATTGAATCTATGGAAATTCACGAAATTCATCTCATCATAATCCACTTCCCTACATGAGACTACTGCAAATCCCGCCTCGCTGGAATTCTTTGCCAGCGTAAATTGCTTCAGGAGGTATTTATGCGACCTGATCCAGAAGATTTAGACGAATATACTCAGGATGTGCGGGAACAACGTTCGCGCGAATCTTCACAACGCGCTGTTCCTGGCGAGGCGCCACTCAAGGATAATGGCCAGCCGGCATGGCGCGACGTGAAAGAGGATGAGGAGTAAAAAACTCACTGGCGTTGCAGCCAATATTTGTTCTGGTTTGAAAGGCTCATTTCCGGTACTTTCATTCTATCACCCGGCCATTTTCACTTGATTTTGGCCAGGAACACATGTTTTCCGAAATCGACACGAAAAACGCGGGAGCGGTGAGGGACGAGGTTATTCGACTCTACCGCGACTCTTTTTCGGGTGCATCCCCCAATTTCATTACGGAAATGTTCGAATGGACTGAGGATTGTTTCTCTGGTCGATACGGCGATTTCCAGGCGATTGACGCAAAATACCACGATCTGGAACACACACTTCAGGTCACCCTCTGTTTTGCGCGTTTATTGCGCGGATACCACGCTGCGCATGCGAAGCCCACGCTAACCCCTCGCGCGTTCGAACTCGGCCTGCTAGCCATCCTGCTTCACGACACCGGATATTTGAAAAAGAAGTCGGACACGGAAGGGACCGGCGCCAAATACACCCTTACACACGTGGGCCGCAGCGCGGAGTTCGCCAGTAAATTGCTCAAAGAAAAACGGTTGCACCCGGATGAGATTGTTTCGGTGCAAAACATGATCCGGTGCACCGGAGTCAATGCCGACTTGAAATCAATCCCTTTTCAATCCGAGCTGGAACGCAGAGTCGGTTGTGCTCTGGCGACAGCGGATCTGTTAGGGCAGATGGCCGCCCACGATTATATTGATAATCAGGGCATCCTCTTTCAGGAGTTCGAGGAATCCAACCGTTACAACGGCAAAGCTCCCGGCACTGGGTTGTTTTCCAGTGCCGATGACCTCCGCCAAAAAACGCCACACTTTTGGGCAAAATATGTCCTCCCAAAAATTCAAACCGATTTTGAGGGGCTTTACCATTTTCTGGATGAACCAGCCCCAGGTGGGAGGAACGAATACCTGGAAAAAATAGAGCAAAACATGCAACGCCTCCAGGAACAGCTAAATACCATAGCTTCTTCTGCTTCTCACTAGCTCTCCAATTCGAGTCAGGTTTCGGACTTGCCCAAATGCTCCTAACCAGAGCGCATTAACTTGTTTGTTCACCCAACCGGACGAATGACCATCTTCCGATCTCGAATTGAATTTTTGTAAAATGTTTTTACGGAAGTTCAGATAGTTTGGTTCCTTCTTTTGTAGTTCCTTCGGAAATTCACTTTGGCTCCAAATATGCTAATATACCTGCGGGGATACATTCGAGTGTTCGTACCCCCAACTGAGAGGCCGCCCCCGAGACCTCATGAGGGTGGGGGCGGCTTGTGTCCTCCCTTCCAATCTCTTCCTAATTCCTTTTAATCTGTTTCCGTTCAGCTGAAGCCAGCAGCCGTTTCAAAGCCGCCAGTTGATCTTCCACCTTTCTCCTCTGAACGCCCAGGCGCGTGGATTCCGAGCGGTCCAATTGTCCCTTCATCAGATTTTGCGTTTCGATCAGCCCACTCAGCTTCTCAGTTTCAGCATCAATTTCTTTGCTCAAGATCTGGATAACCTTCGTAAGATCATTGGGAAACCAATCTCCAGTCGCCTCGTAATAACCAAGGTAGGGCATCTCAGCCGCTTGCTTTTTCTTCACCTCCGGCAAACAGCTCCCGCATAACAACACCGGGCTCGGCACGTTCGGCAGTTCGAACAAATACAAATCGCCCACGTTCTGGCAAAGGTGACATTTTCCGGTATTCTTCTTCATCGCTCAGGTTTACAAATCCATGACTTCAAAATTAGTTACTTGCTAATCGCAGCGAGCATTTCCCAGGTTTGACCCGTTCGCAACTGGTCGCAATTCACAAGCTTCGTGAAACTTTGCGGCTCGGCGACTTCGCTGATGCAGTTGCCCCGCAACTGGACGTTTGATTCGCGCCCGTTCTCTGTTATGGATTATGCCATCATTTGCTCAGGTGCACTCACGGATTCGCCGCAAATCTCCAAACAGAGATTTGAGCGCATCCTCGTGCTCAAGTTGCGTCATCTGGGCGATGTCCTGCTCGCGACACCGGTCTTTCGAGCCTTGAAGGAAACCTGGCCCAGCGCCGAAATCTACGCCTGTGTCAATGAGGGCACCCAGCACATCCTCGAAGGCAACTCCGACCTGGCCGGTGTATTCGTGAACCAGGGGGGGAAATCCAAAGGCTTCTTGAATTCCCTTTTCTCAGGGGCCGCGCTTTGGTCGCAACTACGAAAAAAAAAATTTGATCTCTGCGTTGACCTCACGACCAGCGACCGGTCAGCCATCCTCGCATTTCTAAGCGGGGCTCCAAAACGCCTCGGGTTCGAAAGCAAAAAAGGATTTTTCGGTCGAAAGTTCGCCTACACCCAACGCGTTGATTTACTCCCGCGTCGGCACATGATTTTGAATCATCTCAGCGTGCTCGACCCAGTTGGTGTTGCGGCCAGGAACCCTGCTCTCCACCTGAGTTTTACAGACGAACATCTCCGCAAAGTTCGCTCCCTGACCGGAGGTAAAAACTATTTCCAGGTTCATCCAATATCCCGCATCTCGAAAAAAAATTGGCCGTCCGAATTCATGGGCGAAGCAGTCCGCCACATTGCAAAACGCGGGTGGGTTCCCGTTCTTACGGGTTCAAAGGATCCCGAAGAAATGCTGGCTGTCAGTAAGTTGGCTGAAAAAGTTGGCGGGCACATAAACGTCTGCGGGCAGTTGAGCTTGCCTGAACTGGGCGCACTTTCTTCTGAGGCTCAATGCTACTTCGGCGTCGATACCGCTCCAATGCACATTGCAGCCGCGGTCGGCGCCCCGGTCATTGCTTTATTCGGTCCGACAAGCGAAACATTATGGGCTCCATGGTGCAGCCAAAATTTGGTGCTCTCGCTCGACATGCCCTGCAGGCTTCCTTGCAAGGACAAGGCATGCGCGCACATCAACTGCCTGCGGACCCTTACTCCCTCATTGGCCCTTCCAAAAATTGACTACTTTATCGATCAGCTACCGAAATGAGCAAAAAGATCACAGCCTTTACTTTGACTTTTAACGAAGCCGGGCAAATCCGCGATGTGCTCGAATCGATCAAATGGGCGGATGAAATTGTCGTGGTTGATTCCTTCAGCCAGGATGGCACGGTCGAAATCGCGCGCGAGTACGGCGCGAAGATCGTTTCAGAAAAATTCAATGGCTTCGGCAAACTCCGCAACGCTGCTCTGGCCGCTTCCAGCAATGATTGGATGCTCAGCATTGATAGTGATGAGCGTTGCACCGCGGAACTAAAGGCGGAAGTGCAGCGGGAAGTCCAAAACCCGCAATTCGATGCCTACATGGTTCCTCGCAAAAATTACTTCTTCGGCCGTTGGATCAAAGGCTGCGGCTGGTACCCGGATTATCGCCAACCCCAGTTTTTTGATCGCACCAAAATGCAATATCGCGATGACTTGGTGCACGAAGGATATAAGCTCAACGGGCGTCTCGGTCACTTGAAGGAACACGCCATCCAATTTCCCTGGCCAAACTTGAAGGTTGCGCTCGCCAAAATGGAGCGGTACTCCACTTTAATGGCCGAACGTTATGCCCAGGAAAAACGCCGCGAATCGTTCGGAAGGCTCATCGGCAGCCCAATCGGGATGTTCCTGAAAATGTACTTATTCAAGAAAGGGTTTCGCGACGGCAGGGAAGGGCTGGTGCTTTCCTGCATTTACAGCTATTACACCTTTCTTAAATACGCCAAGCTCTGGGAACTCCGTCACCCAGCCGCAAACAAGAATATCACGCTCCAGTAGATACCCTCGATCTCGATCAGCATGCCTCCTCAGTTGCAACTCGATTCTCCCAAAACGCTTTTCATCGTTCTCGATTCCGGCACTGCCATCCGCAATATCCTCCGCACGGATGTAATCAACGTGCTGCGTAGCTGCGGTAATTTGCGCATCGTGGTTTTTTCGCCTATTGCCGATCCCGAGTTCAAAAAAGAAATTGAATCCGAAAACGTAATTGTCGAACTCGCTGCCACCTGGGAACCGCCCACCATGGTCAACCTCCTCCGTTCCTTAAAGAAAGACGTCTGGGCGGAGAAACACGATCTAATGCGCTTCCGCGAAAAGCGGCAAAAGTTCAAGTCTCGCATCCTCCGCAAGTTGGTCCTCGCCTTGATGGGCCCGGACAAAGGAGGAGTAGCTTCAAAGGTTGACCGGGCAGTCCGGAAAATCGAAAAGGTCGAAAGTTATTTCACACCCAAACTCGCGTCTGAGTATTTCGATAAATACAAACCCGACCTCGTATTCTGCACCACTCTTTACGCTCGCGATTTATGCGTAGAGCTCGGTGCCAAGCAACGGAAAATTCCAAATGTCGCCTTCATTCTGAGTTGGGACAACCCCACAACCAAAGGACCTTTTCCGCTGAAACCGGAGAGAGCGATTGTATGGAACGAAATCATGAAAAGGGAACTGGTCGATTACCATGATTTTCGTCCGGAACAGGTTTATGTTTCAGGCCCGCCGCAGTTCGATCTATATACCCATTACTCGAAGTTCCTCTCTCGCGAGGCGTTCTTCAAAAAGTGGGGCCTGGATCCGACCAAGCGCTTGATCACCTACACCACCGGTTCCTCGGGAATGCTTCCGTTCGAGGACGAAATGGTGGATATCCTTTATTCACAGATCCAAAGTGGAGCTTTCAAATACCCCAGCCAGCTCCTCGTGCGTCTCCATCCCAAGGATAATTTCAAGCTCTACACCCGCTTTGAAAATACTCCCGGACTCGACATTCAAACTCCGGGCCGCCAGGGGAAGACCAACGACTCATGGAATCCCACTCCGGAAGACATGTATGGCCTCGCCGAAACGCTCTATTACTCAGACGTGGTGGTGAACATCGCTTCAACCATTACCATTGATGCCGCGGCAGTTGATCGCCCGATTGTAAATGCCTCCTTCGATGGCAAATCCGTGAAGCCTTACGAAAAATCCTGCCGCCGCTACTATGATTTTAATCACTACAAGCACGTGGTGAACACCGGCGGTATCAAAATTTCCGATAATGCGGAGCAGTTGGTGAAGGATATCCAATCGTATCTCGACAACCCTGAACAGGAGAAGGAAGGTCGCGAGCGAATTCGTCAGGAACAATGTTACAAGCTCGACGGCAAATGCGGCGAACGTATCGCTTTATACCTGCTCGAGATTCTGCAAAAACAAGGCTAGTTTCCGCGCCATAAAAGTTTCCACTCGTGCAAGCGCGTCATGCGATGCCCCGCCAATATGTGGCGTGATCAGCAGGTTGGAATGAGTGGCGGCATATCGAATGAGTTCCTGGCGCAGCGGGTCATCCGCCACATATTCGTTCTGAATCACGTCCAGCGCGGCCCCAGAAAGGTGCCCTTTTCTTAACTGATCGAGCAAGGCGCGTTCATCGAGAATGCCCCCTCGTGACGTATTCAACAGGATTGCCCCCTGCTTTAATTCTGAAAGTTCCCGCGCTCCAACAAATCCTTCATTCTCCTTCGTGAGCGGAATGTGAATGCTAAGCACGTCCGATTGCTTCAGAAGCTCCGACAGATTCTCCACCC
>JBQCGE010000263.1:0-3904 GCA_051955955.1 Verrucomicrobiota bacterium | reverse complement strand
TGCTCGTTCGGGCGGGTCACCGAACGAAACAACCAGGGGCTCGGGCTACCCTGGAAAATGTTTTGGGCCAAACTTTCCCTTGTTGCGGTGGCATGGCATGATGGAGGAACAATGACCCTGGGCAGTTTGAGTTTTGCCGCGCAAGACTGGTTGTGGCCAGGCGTCGTTATTTTTTTCATTGGGCTTGGGCTTAATATTTGGAACAACCGAAGAGGACATCTTACCGGATGGGCGCGTTATGTTTGTCCGGTGTTAAAGGTGCTCGGGTTGGGGTTGCTCCTGGTGTTTTTGCTGGAACCAATGTGGACGACCAGGCGCCCGCGTGAAGGGGCGAATCTATTCGCGATTGTGGCGGACAACAGCATGGGTCTGCGCTTAAAGGATGCCGGGGAGAAGCAAACGCGGGGAGAACTCCTGAGCCGGGAATTAACCGGGCCGCAGAAACCGTGGATGGAGCAACTGGAGCAGACTTACGCCACGAAGCGGTACTTTTTTGATTCGCGATTGCAAAGTACCCGGGACTTTTCGGATTTGGATTTCGAGGGGCGTTCAAGCGCGTTGGGGAAGGCACTTCAATCGGTGCGGGAACGGTTCATGGGGCAACCGCTGGCTGGAGTGCTGTTATTCACGGATGGGAATGCGACTGATCTTGAGAATGGATTCAAGAGCGCGCCGGGTTCTCCGCCGATTTATCCAGTGATTTTAGGCAAGGAGGAGGCGCTTCGAGATTTGGCCATTGAACGAACTTCGGCGAGCCAGACGGTTTTTGAAGATGCACCATTGACCATCAGCGGGGCGGTCCAGGCGAATGGATTGCGGGGAGAGAGTGCGAAGGTCGAGGTTTTATCGGGCGAGAAAGTGATCGCGAAACAGGAGATCGCGATTCACAAGAATAATGAGGAATTACCCTTTCGATTTGAGATCAAAACAAATCAGCCGGGCATAGCTTTCTACAAAGTGCGGGTTGGACTTTCGGGGGCGGCTGGAGCGAGCAACGCGGTGGAAGCGACGGAGTGGACTAATTCAGCAATAGTGCCGGTGGATCGGGGGCGCGGGCCGCATCGGATTCTCTACATCAGCGGTCGTCCGAACTGGGAATTTAAGTTTTTGAACCGGGCGATTTCCGAAGACAGCGAGGTGCAGCTGGTAGCGTTGATTCGGATCGCAAAACGGGAGCCGAAATTTACCTTTCGCGGGCGGATGGGTGAATCGAGCAATCCGTTGTTTCGCGGGTTTAACAAGGAGGATGAAGAGACTGCGCGCTATGATCAACCGGTGATGATTCGCTTGAACACGAAGGACGAGTTCGAATTGCGAGAAGGATTTCCGAAAACGCCGGAAGCGCTCTACGGCTATGAAGCAGTAATCATTGCGGACCTGGAAGCGGAATTTTTCACGACGGATCAGATGATGTTATTGCAGCGTTACGTTTCTGAGCGGGGTGGGAGCCTGGTGATGCTGGGCGGAGCGGATTCGTTGCAGGATGGGAAATATGCGCGGACACCGATTGGAGAGATGCTACCGGTCTATTTGGACCGATTACCGAGGCCGGAACTGAATACACAGTTTAAATTCGAGCTGACACGGGAAGGGTGGCTGCAGCCCTGGATGCGACTACGGTCCACGGAACAGGAAGAACGGAGCCGATTGGAAGAACTGCCGCGGTTCGGAACACTCAATCAGCTAAAGGAAGTTAAACCAGGCGCGGTGGTGCTGGCGACAGCAGAGTCAGCCGATGGAAAAAAATATCCCGGGGTCGTGATGCAACGGTTTGGGAGCGGGCGAGTGCTGGCGATGATGATTGGAGACCTGTGGCGGAGTGGGATGGGTGATGAACACCGGCAGGCCGACCTTCAAAAACAATGGCGACAAATTGCAAGGTGGTCCATCGCGGATGTGCCCAAGCAATTTTCGATAAGAGCTGAACCGGCGAGTGATGACGCGGAGAGCATGCGACTGGTTGTCGAAGCGAAGAACGATAAATTTGAGCCGCTGGAGAATGCGGAAGTGCGAATTGCTGTGCACGGGCCAGAGGCGGGAGGGAAAACAAACGACGTGATTTTACCGGCGGAACAAAAAGCATTGGGAATGTATGAAACGAGCTATATCCCGCGCGATTCGGGAGCTTACCTTGCGACTGCGACAATTAAGAATTCCTCCGGAATGATATTGGGCGAGGCAAAAACGGGATGGTCGAGCGAACCGTTGGCGAAAGAATTTCAATCACTTACGCCAAACGTGAAACTGCTTCGCGAGATTGCAAATCAAACGGGGGGGAAAGTGCTGAGGATGGAGGACTTGCCTGGTTTTGTAAAAAAACTGGAATCGGCCAAAGCTCCGATCCAGGAGGCCTATAGCTTCCCTCTGTGGGACCAGTCCTGGTTTTTTCTGCTGGCGCTCGGCTGCTTCACGGCGGAATGGGGCATTCGTAGAATGAAAGGGCTGGCATGATCCGGCGAACCTTACTTCTATTTGCGTTGATGGGGGCGTTGAATGCGTGGGGATCGGTAGAGCCGCAAAGGCAAATTGATCTCCTGGTGGTGATTGGCGCGCCGGGCAGCGATGAATTTGGAATCACGTTCAAGCAAGCGGCGGACAGATGGATGGAAGGCGCGAAACATTCCGGAAAAATCGCGAAATTGATTGAACCGTCGAGCACGAACCAGTTGGAGAAGATTGAGGGAATGCTTGCCGGGTTGCGTGAAAGCGAACGGGAGTTGTGGGTCGTATTGATTGGGCATGGGACTTTCGACGGTAAAGAAGCGAAGTTCAACCTTGTGGGTCCGGACCTTTCGGTGGAACGAACAGCGCAAATTCTAGGAGGAATAAAACGGCCGGTGGTGCTGGTTAATTGCAGCTCTTCCAGCGGGCCGTTTATTAACGGGATCTCCGCCTCTAACCGGATTGTGATCACGGCAACGAAGAGCGGGTATGAAGAAAACTATTCGCGGTTCGGAATTTTCCTGAGCGAATCGGTGGCTAGTCGAGATGCGGATATTGATAAAGATGGGCAGGTTTCATTGCTGGAAGCTTTTTTGACTGCGTCACGCAAGGTTGAGGAATTTTACAAATCGGAGAAACGGCTGGCGACCGAACATGCATTGCTCGATGACAATGGGGATAAGAAAGGGACTGCGGCAACGTTCTATAAAGGGGTTCGCCCGAACAAGAAAGCTGAAGGGGATGAAGTGCTGGATGGATTTCGAGCGCACCAGATTTATTTCGTCCCGACGGGTGAAGAAGCGCGGCTGAGTCCCGAGGTGCGAAACCGGAGGGATGCACTGGAGAGGAAACTCGAAGGCTTGAGGAAACAAAAAGAGAATTTGAGTGAGGAGGAGTATTTACGACTGATTGAGCCGGTGCTGTTGGAATTAGGAAAGCTGTATCAAGAAGCTGATCGGCAGCAATGATGCTGAAGACCTGAGTTTAGAATGGGGTTAATACTTCTCGTTGGAAAAAGGGAAAGACCTGATACATGGGCGAAAGCGCAGCGGGTAAATTACTGGCATGATAGAACGCCATGATTCAAAGGATAATCCGCGCATTTTGAAACCGGAACTCGCGACCGACAGTCCGACGCGGCTGCATCCCGGGAGCAAAAAATGCGAGGTTTGCGGGAACGAATACGATAAGCCGCTGGAAATCATTCACAATGGCATCTCCCATTACTTTGATTCATTCGAATGCGCGATTCATGCGCTTGCGCCGAAATGCGATCATTGCGGATGCCGGATCATCGGGCACGGAATGGAAGCGAGCGGAGTTATGTACTGCTGCGCCCATTGTGCACAGCACGAAGGTGTGGAGAGTGTGAAAGACCGAAGCAACTAGAGCCGGATCACCTGCGCGTTCAATGATGGTGGTGCATTGAATGAGCTGAAGCCGCAGTGGGGAATTTGAAGGA
>JBQCGE010000262.1:0-6559 GCA_051955955.1 Verrucomicrobiota bacterium | reverse complement strand
CCGTAGTGCGCATCGGTAATTTTGAAATCATCCGGCGTAATGGAATCGCCCAGTGTGGAAGGCTTGAAGAGCTTCCAGGAGTTCGCACCACAGACCCAGCATTTTGTCGCGCTCGTAACCATTTTCAGTAACTGCCCGCAACTCTATTCGCCTTAAAAACGATTAAGCCGCCAATCAGGATTGAGAGCACAGGAAAGGTGCCAAATGTATAAGTGGACCTGCCAGCAAAAAACGTCAGGAATGGAAAGTATGGAACCGCAAATGCAACCCACGCGACCAATAACAAAACCGCCGCGAGGGGCTCTCGTTTCCAAATGACGCAAAGCCCAGCGACCCCCAGCAGCGCAAGCACGCTCGTAAATAAACTCAGACCCAAACAACCCAACACTCCCGGCTGTTTCACTTTTTGAATAAGGGGCATTCTATACGCTGCCGACGCCCTTGGTGGGAAAATATAATAAACCACCGGCGCATAATACTCCGCTGCATTCAGTCCGAATTTCTTCAGAAAATCTACAGGATGCTCGCGCATATGCTCCCGTGCGCGATCATTCGCGATCCGTTCATGCTCCGCATCCGTGAACCCGTAGTACCGAATCAACTCCTTCACTCGCGAAGGATCAAATCCCATGTGTCGCAATTCCGCCGCGTTCCGATCTTCCTCAGGTCCACATGCAGGTTGCGTAATGCCCCAGTGCGCGTTCCCCGCAAAATAGGCCAGTCCGGAATTGCCAACCACCGGCAGGAAAAGTCCGGTCACCTGATAATTTCTCCAGGTCCACGGGACAATTCCCATGACGAGCAGCAACCCGGCCAACAAGGTTGATTTCAACTGCCTCCACCTCCTACTCCAAATCGAATAGAGGCCAAGAACACCCAAAATTAAAAAAGCATGGACCAACATCGTCCCGTGCGACATTGCCCCTGCCCACAACACTGCCGCTAACCCGAGCACAAATCCAAACGAAGGAACTTCCCCGCTTCGGAATTTCAAATATAAAAGATAACTGAGGTACAAAATGCTCGCGTAGGCAGCCGTTTGCAGCATTGCCGGAATTGCGTTTTTGCAAGCAACCAGCATCAAAGGATTAAGCGTGAATAACAACCATGCCACTCCGCCCGCCCGGTTCCCAAGCATTGCTCGCCCCAGCAGGAGCACCGATAAACTCCCCAGGGCGAAAAGCGCCGAATTCAAAACTGCCACATACAACCTCCAGGTCACCTCAGGCATTAGCATTCCCGGCACCAACAGCATCGGATAGAGTGGTGGTCGATGAAAGACCTTATGCCCCCCGGGCTCAAAAACATATCCATTCCCCCGGGCTAAATTCTGCGCCAACTCCAGGTATCCGTCATAACCCTCCCCTCCAAGCGGACGTTCAATCCCAAGCATCGGGCGAACAACCCACGTGACAAACATCGAAACCGTGAGCGCGAGCGTGAAAGCAATCACCACCGCCTTCGCTCCTCTCAACTCGCCCAACTTAGCCAGAATAATTTCGAATAGGCGCCAAATACCCCGTCCCGGGGTAGTTTCGCTTTTCGTCTGGATAGGTTCGTGAATTGTGTCGGCCATGCTCGGGATGAGTGCCCCCTGCTCTGCTTGAAGGGCACCGTTCGATTGCAGCAGAATACGATACCGGCAAACCGTTTGGCAATCGACATCGTTTTCAGTATGCCCAATAATACTCATATGAAGACGAAGTTTATTGCGATCCTCCTCATTCTCTGCTTCGCCCTCGCCGGGTTGCTTGCCGTCCAATGGAATCGTGCCAGCCAGCAGAAAACTCAAATTGAAAAGCTTCAACTCCAGGTGGAATCCGCCACCTCAAACGAGCGTCAGGCTTCCAATTCAGTCGTCACCTTGCAAAAAGAAAACCAGACTCTTCGTGGCAAATTGAACGTCTCTGAAATGGAGCTGAACGATACCAAGCTCGCCTATGCTGCCATTTCACAAATGACCAATTCGGCGGAAGCCCATCCCACCTCGCCGGGCGACAGCCGCAATCCAACAAAATCTCAAACCGCCAATCCCATGGCCGCTATGGCTGAGATGATGAAAAACCCGGAGATGAAGAAAGCCATGGCCCAGCAGCAGCGGATGGCTCTCGACATGATGTACGGTGGTCTCTTTAAGGAACTAAATCTTTCAAAGGAGGATACAGAGAAGTTGAAGGACTTGTTCATAGAACAACAAATGAACGCAATGACTCAGGGATTGGAATTGATGCAGAACAGCACCAATCGGGTTGAACTCGCCAAAAAAGCGGCTGACGATCAAAAAATTCAGCAGGAAAAAATCAAGGAACTGCTTGGCGAAGATAAATACAAGCAATACCAGGATTATACTTCCACACTGGGAGAGCGAATGATGCTCAATCAATTCGCTGCGCAAACGGACACCAAACCCGACCAAATCGACCAACTCCTCGCAGCCATGAAAGAGGAAAAACAAAACATGGAGATTAACCAACCGATCGGTGGTTTGGGAGCGAACAACGAAGATTTCCAGAAGATGGTTTCACCCGAGCTTGTGGAACAACAGCTCGACCGGCAAAAACAGATTAACCAAAACGTGCTGGAACGCGCCCGCCAGATTTTGAACCCCGCCCAGTTCACGAAATTCCAGGATCAACTTAAAAGTCAGGAAGCGATGATGGAACTCGGCGCAAAGATGGCCCGCAACTTCATGCAACCGGAAGCAGGGTCGAAACCAGCGCCTGCAGCCCAATAAATTATTGCGGGTGAATCGAGACTAACTCCACCGCGTCGTTACTGATCCTCAATGGCTCGAGGTGCAGAGGCACCGACCAGCCATTGGGAAATTGCTGCGCATTGTTCGTGAACCGGGTCCAGTTCCCGCTTCGATCCAAAAAATCTCCAGTTTCCTTGTTCCTGATGATGTAACGCATTTCTACCAGCTTGAGCATCATCTCAACTCTCGCAAATCAGCCGCTCTCCTGAATTGGCCGTTCGCTTTTCCTGATGCTCCATGAGGAGCGCACCGATTTTCCCCAGGCACTCGACACCTCCATTTTCTCCGCGTAAAACTGCTCCATGAAAGCGATCCGAGTGGAGTCTCATGGCGGGCCGGAAGTTTTGAAGTTAGTCGAAATCCCCACCCCCGAACCCGCCGATGGCCAGGTGTTGATTCGAGTTGAGGCTGTCGGGATTAACCCTGTCGAAACATACATCCGTAACGGCGGTTACATACCGGTTCAACTCCCCTACACCCCAGGTTCGGATGCCGCAGGGATCGTTGAAAAAGTCGGACCAGGCCCCAAGCGTTTCAAACCCGGCGAGCGCGTCTACACCACCAGCACGATTTCAGGTTCTTACGCTCAATTCACTCTCTGCAATGAAACAACCGTCTTTCCGCTTCCTCAAATCACGAGCTTTGCCCAGGGCGCTGCCCTCGGTGTGCCTTATGCCACGGCTTACAAAGCGCTCTTTCATCGTGGCCGTGCGCTTCCCGGGGAAACTGTCCTCATACACGGCGGAAGCGGTGGTGTTGGAACTGCCGCCATCCAATTCGCCCGCGCTGCCGGCCTGATTGTCTTCGCCACCGCGAGCACCGATCAGGGTCGCGAACTGGTCATCAAGAATGGCGCTCACCTTGCGCTTAATCACGCATCCGATTCCTACTTGGACGAATTGAAAAGATTAACCAACGGCAACGGCGTCAATCTGATTATCGAAATGCTCTCGAATGTGAATCTGGGTCGCGACCTGACGATCCTCGCAAAGTTCGGGCGGGTGGTGGTCGTCGGCAGCCGCGGTAAAGTCGAGATCAATCCGCGCGATGCGATGAGCCGCGACGCGTCCATTCTCGCAATGACTCTTTTCAACTCCGATCCCCATGATATTCAGAGCATTCATGCTGCTATTTACGCAGGCCTCGAAAACAAGACGCTAAGCCCGGTCATCGGGAAAGAATTCCCGCTCGAACAAGCTCGCCAGGCTCAGGAAAAAGTAATGAAATCCGGCGCCCACGGCAAAATCGTCCTGGTACTGGAAAAATGACGCCTCCGCTCCCGCCAATCCTTCTGGATATCCTGGTCCAAACCCCGGAACTTCGCTCCGCTTACCTCGTCGGAGGATTTGTCCGCGATTGGCTCCTCAAAATTCCACATCACGACTTTGATATAGAAGTCTTCGACTGCACTTATGAACAGTTGTCCAAGGCTCTTGCTCGCTGGGGCCGCGTTGATTTGGTCGGCCGATCTTTCGGTGTGATCAAACTTTCTCTTCCAGACCATGTCTTTGATTTTAGCCTGCCCAGACGCGATTCAAAGATTGGCATCGGCCATAAAGGTTTCCAGATTCATTTGGACGAATCCATTACACCCATCGAAGCCGCCGCTCGTCGAGATTACACCATTAATAGCTTGATGTACAATCCTCGCGAGAATCGTATCCTCGATTTTTTCCATGGTGAAAATGACCTGCGCAATCGCGTGCTAAGACACACCAGTCCCGCCTTTCCTGAGGATCCACTTCGGGTCTTGCGCGGCATGCAATTCGCCAGTCGTTTCAACTTAATCGCCGCTCCCGAAACCGTTACCCTCGCTCGCGAAATCAAAGCATCTCACCAGGAATTACCCAGGGAGCGGATTCGCGAGGAATGGTTCAAGTGGGCTGCAAAAAGTGAAACACCCTCCCTCGGCCTTCGCTTTTTGAACGAAACGGAATGGATTGAATTTTATCCTGAACTCGCTGCCATTCGTGGCGTCCCACAGGACACACAGTGGCACCCTGAAGGCGATGTTTTTACACATACCTTGCACGTTTGTGATGCGATGGCCACACTTCCACAATGGAGAGCATTGCAGGAAAATCAGCGCACAGTCCTCATGTTGGCCGTCTTAACTCACGACTTCGGCAAGGCAATTTCTACTTTCGAGAAAATAAGCAACGGTCAGAACAGAATTGTCTCTCCCGGCCATGAACATGCCGGCGTTAGTTTGGGCGAAGATTTCCTGGGGCGCATAGATGCCCCCCTTGCGATTAAAGAACGTGTCCTCCCGCTGATTGCCAACCACATGGCCCACTTCGATTCCATTACCGATCGCGCCATTCGCCGTCTCGCCCGCAAAGTTGCTCCGGAAAGTATTGAAAGCCTCGTCCTCGTGATGATGGCTGATGCATTCGGCCGGCCACCCCGCCCGGCGGTCATCCCTCAGGGCGTTCTCGCGATAGCCGCAAAAGCGCGCGAACTCGCTGTTCACGAGAAGCCGCCCGAACAGATCCTGAAAGGACGACACTTAATCGAGCAAGGTTGCATGCCAGGCCCAGCAATGGGAGACCTTTTAAAAGAGGCTTACGAAGCCCAATTGGCCGGAGACTTTAATGATTTGAAAGGCGCCCTTAAATGGTGGCGTGAACATTCAAGTGACTCACAAAAATCTGACAACGATCAAAGCTAGAACCGTCACCCTCCAGCAACGCCCAGGGCCGCTCGATTTCGCGCATTGCTCCGCAAAGCGACGCTTAAGTAGAGAACAATCGCTACATTCGACACCAGGATCAGCAATTTCATCCAACTGGGTCTCTTCACCAGTTCAAAAATTTCGACGGGCAAAAACATCCCACTCGTTAGCAGCGCAAACCACTCCGCCCAAACCCGGTTGTGCCAAAGCCCGTACGCTTCGATGAAGCGCATCACCGAATAAAGCATCGCTCCTAACGCCAGCAATCGTAATTGCGCATCGGTAGTCCGTTCCGCAACCGCTTCAAAGATTCTCGGAATTCGGCTCGCCGGGTTCAAATGCAGATGCTTCACCACCTTTTCCGCTATCTGCTCCAGATCCTGGTGAATAAAGGTGAGCACCGCGAACCCAACCACCAATACTAACATCCCTTTTAAAGCCTCGAAGACGGCGATCACGCACAGCCCGCGGTGATGGCCCGGATCGGAAGCATTAAGTCTCATTTCCGGTTGGAAACTAACGCCTTCATTACAACACTGGCAAGTCTGCCCGTCAAAATCATGGATTTCTTGAGCCCTTGGAAATGATTTGGCGCAACCATCCCTCCCGTTTGTATCACCGGCTGTTTCCGCGTAGAATCCTGGACGTGGAGCAAAGCATTAAACCATCTCCGTTTCCGAAAATAAAAAAAGAATCGCTCGGCTCAGTCGCGCTCGCTTTGCTCCCTCTCGAAAAATTAAAAAACAAATCTCCGCGCCTGATCCCCTTTGAAAAGGAAATCCACGATTTCCTCTCCACCACCTTCAACGGTTACACCGTCCACTCCGGCAATATTTCCGGTTATTGGAAGGACGACCAGGAGGTGAATCATTATGGCGAACACCGCGCTTACAAAGTCGCTCTGCCTAATGATGACGCCCGCAAAACCTTCGAACTGTTCCTCGCCACTCTCGCTCACGAAATGGGGGAAACTTGCATTTACATTGAGGTTGCTGGCGAAATCACTCTGGTTTACGCAAGGAATCTCACCCGCGAATAATCTACTCCCATTACCATGCGCCACCCAGCGCTTTGATCAACTGGATCGTAGCGGCCAGGCGCAGTCCCGCAATTTGGGCGTTCGCTCGTTC
>JBQCGE010000261.1:0-3709 GCA_051955955.1 Verrucomicrobiota bacterium | reverse complement strand
AGTTAGCTGGAACAGATGAACAGCCAAGCTAGCAACAAAAACAACGCAAACAGTTAATTTATGAATCTTAAACTTTCAGCGGTACTGCTCGGGGCAGCGACAATCCTTCAAGCTTCCGCAACAACCATCACTTTTGAAAATACCGCTTTTGGGGACGGCGGCATTCACTACATTTCAAATTATTCCGAAAATGGGTTTACCGTGGCGAGCGCGAAAGCATCCTCCGGATCCCTTTTCGGCGTTATTGGCAGCACTCATCCCTGGAACGTTGGTTCTACAGCGCTTTACAATAATTACCCAGCTTTTGGTAGCGTAGTAACTCGTAATGGCGGTGGTCTTTTCGATGTTCGTTCGATCGACCTTTTCGAGTTGATTCAACCTGGAAAAACTTTTAACTCCCAACCTGCTGGAATCCCTCCGACCATTACTTTTGAGGGTTGGAATGGTGTAACCAAAGTTGCAAGTCAGGTTTTTACATTGGATGGCTTGGTTGGCGGGCAAACTTTGCTGCTGAGCAGTTCGTTCAGTGATTTGACTTCGTTCAAGTTTAAGAGCAACGGCACCAGCTTGAACAACATGTCGCAATTCGACAACATCGTCGTTTCCGCTGTTCCAGATGGCGGTTCTTCCCTGGCGTTGATTGGAGTTGCTTTTGGTGCGCTTGGTTTTGTGCGCCGGTTTACGGCGAAAGCCTAACTATTTGTTGGTTTGTCATCTGTTCATCTGAGGTTCAGGCGGGCGAAAGCCCGCCTGCTTCATTCCAGCGAGCAATAAAACACGAATTGGCGCTGAATTTGTGCCCTTTGCTGGAAATTCAGGACTCTGGGGGCCCTTTTATCGACGCAAGCTCGCGCGAACCAATGCGTCTGTTCCTGCTTCAGGCCCGAGTTTTTCGATTGCGGCGCGTATTGCGTCGTGAGCTTCGACCTGCTTGAACCCAAGTGCTATCAACGCGAGGACTGCATCATTCATTTTCTGGTCCTGGGGTGAGAGCGCGCGTTGAGCGCTGCTGGCTTCCCAAGCCCCGGCTGCTCCGACCTTATCGCGAAGTTCCACCACGATTCTTTCCGCTGTTTTCTTTCCGACGCCATTTATTTGGGAGAGCGCCTTCACATCGCCATTGGCCACCGCACCGCGCAAGGCGGTCACATTCATGCCGCTCAAAATATTGAGGGCGATTTTTGGACCAATGCCGCTTACCGTATGAATCAAAAGGCGGAATAGCTCCCGTTCCTGCACACTCATGAAACCATACAACACATGCGCGTCCTCGCGGATCGCAAGGTGAGTCAACAACTTCACAGTTTCTCCGGGCTGCGGCAATTTATCGTAGGAGGACAGGGGGATCAGGACCTCGTAGCCAACTCCCTGGACATCGACTGTCACTTGCGTTGGCAGGACTTCCATCAATTTACCGTGTAAAAATGTAATCACTGGCGCTTGGCGGATTAACGCACACCGCGCATGCACAGGCAATCTTTCGCTTCTCCGCTCGTCAAATCGTGATCCAGGTCAAATCGGTAGCATTTCCGATTTGCAAAAACTTTTGTTCACGGTACCTCTGTTGCTTGCACATGAACCACCGACTTTTTGGCATTCTGTTCATTTGCGCCGGTATCGCGCCGAGTTTTGATGCGGCAGCGGCAAGTGGCGCAACGGGTTCAATTAATTACAACAGGGACATTCGCCCAATCCTCTCTGAAAATTGTTTTACCTGCCATGGGCCTGATTCGGCCTCGCGCAAAGGTGGTTTGCGTCTGGATCACTTTGATGATGCGATTGCACCTCGGGAAAAGAGCAAACCTGCGATCGTGCCGGGCAAACCGGACGAGAGTGAACTGATTCACCGGATATTTGCTGAGGATGTGGATGATCGGATGCCTCCTGCGAAAACAAAGAAAGTTCTTCAGGATAACCAAAAAGAATTGCTTAAGAAATGGATCGCGTCGGGAGCGCAGTACCAAGCCCACTGGTCCTACATTCCGCCTGAGAAATCCGCCCTGCCGAAGGTTAAAAATGAAGGATGGGCGCGCACTCCGATTGATAACTTCATTTTAGCGCGTTTGGAACAGGAAGGCCTGGAGCCCGCGCCGGAAGCTGATCGCGCCACGCTGGCAAGGCGCGTGTCGCTCGATCTTACCGGCCTTCCTCCTTCTCCTGAATTGGTGAGTGAATTTGAACAGGACAGTTCACCGGGCGCTTATGAACCACTGGTGGATCGGCTGCATGCGTCCGAACATTACGGGGAGCATCGCGCGCGTTACTGGCTGGACGGTGCACGTTATGCGGACAGCAACGGAATTCATTTTGACAATTACCGCGAGATTTGGTCCTACCGTGAATGGGTGATCAATGCATTCAACCAGAACATGCAATTTGATGAGTTCACGGTTGAACAACTTGCCGGTGACCTGCTCCCGAATCCGACACTGGAGCAGAAAATTGCGACCGGCTTCAATCGTTGCAACATCACTACGAGCGAAGGCGGTGCAATTGATGAGGAGTACCTGGTTTTATATGCGCGCGACAGAACGGAGGCGACTTCCGCCGTCTGGCTTGGGCTGACGACCGGGTGCGCTGTTTGCCACGACCACAAGTTTGATCCAATTTCGCAAAAAGAATTCTATCAACTCTCGGCTTATTTCAACAACACAACGCAGCCGGCGATGGACGGGAATAAAAAGGATACCCCGCCAGTTATTGTGGTGCCAACCCATGAGGATCGCGCCCGTTGGGATGCGTTGCCGCCGCTCGAAAAAGCCGCTCGCTCCCGCGTAGATAGCCGCAGGCAACAGGCGCTCGATGATTTCACGGCCTGGCTTGCCAAAGCGACTCCGGAAACCTTGATGAAGGATGTTCCATCGGAAGGATTGCTCTTTTCCGCTCCGCTCAAGGAATCACTCCAACCGACTATTACGGTTCTGGTGAATGGCTATGCGAAGTCGCTGCCGCTCGGCCCCGCGCAGGAGGGAGTGATTTCCTCCCAGGCGTTTTTCACCAGCAAAGCCACTGTCCCCGTCCTGCCGGAGGTGGGTGATTTTGAAAAGGACCAAAGCTTTTCCGCAGGGTTGTGGGTTTACATGACAGACGATAACAGCGGTTCAATCATCGCTCGCATGGACGAAGACGATGCTTTTCGCGGGTGGGATATTTTCCTCGAGGGAGGAAAACCAGCGGTTCACATGGTGCATAAATGGCCTGATGACGCGTTGAAGGTTACAGCGAAAAGAGCAATTGAAGCCCGCAAATGGACGCATCTATTCTTTAGCTATAATGGTAGCGGCAAGGCATCTGGACTTGAGTTATACGTGAATGGGGAACGGCAGGATGTGGATCGCCCGGCAGATCAGTTAAAGAACAGTATCCGTTCCAAAGCGCCATTCAAAATCGGCCAGCGGAACAAAGGTGAAAATGTCGAGCGCGCGGGAGTTCAGGATGTGCGGATTTACGGACGCGCTTTGAGTGCAGAGGAAATTCTGGCTATTAAGAATCAACCCCGCCTGGCGTGGCTCGTTTCCAAAGGCACGGAAAAACGGAACGAAGATGAACAGAAGGCGCTCTATGATGGTTACTTGACCGGATATGATGCCGAGTACATGGCAGCCTCCGCCGCGCTTGCTTCGCTGGAAACGGAGGAACGCCAGATTAAAATGCGCGGTACGGTCGCCCACATTATGAATGAGAGAGCGGGTGAACCTACAGCTTACCT
>JBQCGE010000260.1:0-3660 GCA_051955955.1 Verrucomicrobiota bacterium | reverse complement strand
GCAGGTGTGATGAGCCAGCGTAAGGCGGTCGCAACTCGCATCGCGGAGCGCATGTTGAATGAAATGATCGTAACCAGTCAGTATCAGGGAACGTCACTCAAAGGTGTTATCAATGAAGCACAACAACAATATGAGTGGATTATGCGTACGGAGCCATGGACGGAAGATGCAATGCTGATGGTGTCCATCGAAGTCGATTATCCAGTGCAGGGGGAGCAGTTCACCGTCCGCTTGAGCACACTCGTTGATAACACCACGACCACGAACTCGATGGGCTCGACCTCAACTTCAATGACGCAATGATTTTGAAGCGCCGCAATTCAGTTCAGCGAAAAGCGTTCACCTTGATCGAGGTGCTGCTTGCGGTCGCCATTTTTGCCATTGTCCTCGGAGCGATTAACACCGTTTTTTATTCCGCTCTCAAACTACGAAATAAGACTTCTGAATTGCTGGATAAAAGCGTTCCCACTGAGCAGGCCATCAAAATTATAAAACGTGATCTGGCCAACCTGGTCCCGCCGTCCGGCCCGCTCACGGGGCAGTTGCAATCCACTCCCACCACCAATGCCATCGCGGGAGTGAACGGTCCCATTTTTTACTGTGCCAGCGGTTCAATCGATGAAATCAATCCATGGCCTGATGTTCAAAAAGTTGCCTTCACACTCGTCCAATCGACAAACCGATTTGAAGGATATGACCTAGTGCGCGTGGTGGATCGGAACGTCCTTGCGCCGACTCCTTCCCAGCCGGTTTCGCAAAAGTTGATGGGAGGTGTGGACCAGATTGCGTTTCAATTCTTCGATGGCAGCCAGTGGCAAAATACATGGGACAGCACCTTGCAGACGCCCTCATTGCCAAAGGCCATCAAGATGCAAATCCAACTCCTGCAAGACCGCAGCGTTCGTGCTTCTGCGCAAACTCCGATTGAAATCGTCGTGCCTGTGATGGTTGAGGCGAGGACAAATTCGACTACCACGAGCACTAATTCCACTGAGCAAACCTGATGCGAATTCTAAATCCACAATTCAAACCAATGCAGCGCCAGGCCGAAGGTGGCTCGGTGCTGATTATTGTTTTGTGGGTTGCCCTCGGGTTGGTCACGATTGCGATTTATTTTGCGAACTCGATGTCGTTCGAGTTGCACGCGAGTGATAACAGCCTCGCGGCGTCCGAGGCGAATCAGGCGATAGATGGTGCAGCGCGTTATGTCTCCTATGTTCTGGCGAATCAATCGACTCCCGGCGCTGTTCCCGACCCGCTGACCTATCAGTCCGAGGCTGTTCCAATCGGTGATGCCCGGTTCTGGATCATTGGTCGGGCGACCAACAGTTACATTCTGCGGACTGATCGACCCTCTTTCGGCCTGGTGGATGAAGCTTCCAAACTGAACTTGAATACTGCGACGAGCGAAATGCTCCAGGCCTTGCCGGGAATGACCGCAGACCTCGCCGCTGCAATTATTGATTGGCGGGATTCGGATGAAACACCCACCGATGGCGGGGCGGAGAGCGATATCTACCTGCGCCGACAACCCGGCTACCAGGCGAAGAACGCGAATTTCGAAACGCTGGACGAATTGCGCCTCCTCCAGGGTGGCGAATGGAACATCCTGTATGGCGAAGATGCGAACCTGAACGGCGTTCTCGATTTGAACGAAAATGACGCGGACCAATCCCCTCCATCGGATAACAAAAATGGTCGCCTGGATGCTGGTATTTTGGAATACGTCACCGTTTACAGTCGGGAAAGTAATTTGCGCTCGGATGGGTCCGCCAAGATCAATGTGACGAATGCGGACAATCGCGAGCAGCTTAGAACCCTGCTTGAGCAGAAGCTCGGCAGTGCAAAAGCCACGCAGATCGTCAATGCACTCAACGGGCCTGCAGTTACCGTCCAGACCAACCTGCTTGGCTTTTACCTTCAACTTAAAAATGCAGCGCAGGTCACTGCTGAAGATTTCGCGCAATTCGAGTCGGATATTTCCTTTTCCGACCAGCCGGTCGAAGGCCTGGTTAATGTGAACACCGCGTCGGAGGCGGTCCTTGCGTGCATTCCGGGCATCGGCACGGACCACGCCAGTTCAATCGTTGCCTACAGACAGGGCAATGCTGGAAACCTGCAATCGATAGGCTGGGTGGCGGAGGTCTTGACCGAAGCGGAAAACCAGCAGCAAGCCGCGCCGTATCTCACCACGCATAGCTATCAATTCACGGCGGATATTGCCGCTGTCGGCCATTTTGGACGCGGGTACCAACGTGTGAAGTTTGTTTTTGATACCAGTGAAGGTTCACCAAAAATTCGTTATCGCCGCGATTTGTCGCCGCTCGGTTGGGCTCTCGGCCAATACACGCGTGACTGGCTGCTGGCCCAGAAAGAAAATAATTTGTGATGCCGATTAGAAAACAACCTCCTTCATCGCTGCTTGCGGTCGCATTCGAAGATGCGCGGGTTCACCTTGCGCAGATGAAAAGGGCAGGGGGCAAAGTCCAGGTTGCCGCGACCGGCAGCTTTGACCTTTCCGCCAGCCCGCTTGCTGGCGATGCCGAAACACTTGCGCTGGAGCTGAAGCAGAAGTTAAAAGAGCTCAACATCTCGGAAAAACGCTGTGTCATCGCTCTCCCGCTGAACTGGGTGCTCACGTTGCAGACGCAAATTCCTGGTTTGCCCGAAGCGGATGTGGATGCCTTTATCGCCACGGAGGCGGAGCGAAATCTACCTTACGATCCCGAGTCGCTTTCGCGTTGGTCCAATCGCTGCAACCTTCCGGGAGGCGAGCAGTTAAATACCATGGCGGCGGTTCCGCTCGAACGGCTGGAGCAGATTCAGGCTTTGTTCCGTGCGGCGCAGTTGAAGGTGTTGAGCTTTACCACCACCATCACCTCGATCCAGAGGCCTGAGGACCTCCGCGGCGATTCAGCGGTTGTGCTGTTTGCCGGGACGCAAACGCTCGAAATGGAGTTGCTCACTGCTTCAGGGCTCGCGGGGCTTCGTCCTTTGCAAAGCGCGGTCGATTCCGAAGGTGGGTCAAACCAGCTTTTCGCCGATGTGGTCGGGCGCGAGTTGCGAATCACACTCGGGCAGATTCCTGCGGGCTTAAGGCAGTCACTCAAGAAGCTGATTGTCCTGGGCGAAAATAAGAACGCGGCTCGGCTCGCCTCTGAGCTGACCTCCCGCGCTGAATCGCTCGGCTTGCAGATTGAAACGATCCAGGGCTGCTCCGGTTCCCTGCCGATTCAGGGTGCGAAGGCGGATTGGAACCCGGCGGTCTGCTCCGGTGCCCGGTTTTTACTGGGTCAAAAGCCGGTTTTTGAATTTCTGCCGCCACGGGTCAGTCCGTGGAAGCAATTCGCCACAAAAGCAGGTCCGAAGAAGTTCGCCTACGCCGGGGGTGCGCTGGCCTTGTTGCTGCTGTTGGTGGGCGGCGCTTTCATTGTTCAAAATGTGCGGCTGTCGAAACTGCAAACCCGCTGGAATGCGATTGAGCCGAAGGTCAAGGACCTGCAGGGCATGCAGCAGCAGATCAAACGCTTTCGCCCATGGTTTGATAATTCATTCCGCACCATGAGCATTTTGCGCAAGCTCACGGAAACCTTCCCGGTGGATGGGGTCGTGACGGCCAAGACGATTGAAATTCGCGACATGTCCCAGGTCGTCTGCACC
>JBQCGE010000259.1:0-6467 GCA_051955955.1 Verrucomicrobiota bacterium | reverse complement strand
CAGGTCAAAAACATAGCGGGTCGTTAATTTTGCGCCCAAAAGATAGCCTGCGGTGCTGTGGAGAATCCCTTTCGGCTTCCCCGTGCTGCCGCGGGTGTAGAGAATGAAGAATGGCGCTTCACTGTCCATTTTTTCAGCCGGGCAATTCGCATCCACATATTCCAACTCCCGGTGCCACCAAACGTCGCGGCCTTCTTCAATATGAACTTCATTATCCGCGCGACGTAGCACAATGACCTTCTCAATGGATTGAGCCAATAATTTGCCTGAAGCATCTTTCAAATGAAGCGCATCATCGACGTTCCGCTTCAATGGAACCACCGCGCCGCGGCGATAACCCCCATCCGCGGTAATGACCAGCTTGGCTTGACAATCCTGGACACGATCAGCAACGGATTGCGCGCTGAACCCTCCGAAAACCACCGAGTGAACCGCCCCAATGCGAGCACAAGCCAGCATCGCTACAGCAGCTTCAGGCACCATTGGTAGATAAATGATAACCCGGTCCCCTTTTTTAATTCCGTTCCGCTTCAGGACATTGGCGAACAGACACACTTCGCGATGCAATTGCCGGTAGGTTAAGGTCCTTTCTTCGCCGATTTTTCCCGGACCTGCGGGTTCCCCCTCCCAAATGATTGCCGCTTTATTGGCGAGCGGAGTATCCAGATAACGATCAAGACAGTTAACGCTCACGTTCAATTTGCCGCCGACAAACCATTTGGCGTGAGGAGCTTTCCACTTCAGGACTTCTTTCCATGGCTTGAACCAAACCAGTTCCTTCTCCGCGCACCTGCCCCAAAAAGCCTCGGGGTCAGTAATGGATTCCTTGTAGAGCCTCCGATATTCCGCCATCGATTTGATGTGGGCCTGGAGAGCGAATTCTTTCGATGGCGGGAAAACCCGATCTTCATTCAACACAGAAGTGATCGAGTCCGGTGTAGAGGCTTGGTTCTTTTCTCTCATAACAATGCTGACGAAAGGCATCATATTTTCGAACTCCCTTGCGTCAATCGCGAACTCCGTTTCCTCGCGGTTTTCGCTCCAACTCACATCTGATCTGAAGATTTGCCGTGGCGGAGCAGAAACTTTCGGCCTAATTTAACCGGCAGGAGGGATTTTTCATCATGAATGAACTTTCGGAAAAAGTATGCGAGTCCTGTGACCAGGGCGGGGAAGCTTTGCGGGGCGAACGATTAGCCGCACTGCAAAAAGAATTGGGGCACGATTGGGAAGTAAAGAATGAGCACGAGTTGGAAAAACTCTTCAAATTTCCCGATTTCAAGCAGGCCCTGGATTTTACCAACAAGGTGGGAGCGGTGGCGGAGGAGATTGGCCATCATCCCGATATTTACCTCACCTGGGGAAAAGTTAAGATCACCATCTATACCCACAAGGTCGATGGATTAACCGAGAACGATTTCGTGCTCGCCGCAAAAATCGAAAAAATGATCCAGGACGAGTGCGGCAAAAAGATTAAGTCCGTGTAAAAGGGATGGTCGTTCTCCTGGCGTCGGACTCGGACGCGCAAATTACTCGATGTACGCGTTTTTCAGCTTTTCAGTTGTCTGCGCATACAGTTTTTGTTTGAACGATTCGAACGGCCATTTCATGTCATGCTCACGTGCATACCGCGTCGTAACCACGTCGCCTTCGACAGGTTCGGTCCGGAATGTCGCCCAATTTCCTGTGCGCACATCAATGAGCGCCATTTTGAGTGACATGCGCATTTTTTGATATTCATCCGGCACCACAAAATCAACTACTGGAACCCAGGAAACTAAACTGGTTGGCAGGTCATCACGCCGGACTTCAAGGTTGCCCCAATAAACCAGCAGGTATTCCGCCTGGCTTTGAGCCGCCGCAAGGCGCAACTCTTTGGAAAAACCACGGCCTAAATCATTCGTCGAAATCTCACGCGCAATTCCAGTATGCGGAACTACAGTAAAGAGTTTCCCTAATTCCTGCGACATTCCGGTATCCGGCGTTTTTGCTCCGGATTCAACCAGCATCACCGTCGAACCAGGTTTGAGTTTGATCGATTTCGTTTCCTCCAGCACCCGCTTGATCTGTTCGTCAGTGATCGCATCCGCCTCGGTTAACCCGAGCACATCCGATTCTTTTAACTGACATTGCGGCCCATGGTGCGAATTCTTCGAACTCTGCAAGTCCGCTGAGTTATACGAGATGGTTGTGTGACAGCCACAAAAGAGCATCCCCGCCAAAGCCACGACATAATAAGACTTTTTCATGCAGACCAAATATAGAACGAGTAAACCACAGCGAAATTCAAAGAAAAGAAAATAGGCAAGACCCGATTTGGATACTCAGAAATGTTCTAAGCTCGACGCGCTGGCGATTATATTGGTAGAGGGGGTCATGAAATTCGCGATTTGCAACGAGATTTTCAAAGATTGGCCGTTGGAAAAAGCCTTTCGATTTGCTGCCCAAACAGGTTATGAGGCCCTTGAAATCGCCCCGTTCACTCTTGGAAAAATGGTGGATCAGATTGGCCCACCGGAACGGGCGAACCTGCGCAAACTCGCTGCTGAAGCAGGGATTGCCATTTCCGGCATTCATTGGGTTTTGGTCGGGACAGAAGGCCTGTATCTAACACATCCGGATGCTGCCACCCGCGAACGTACCGCCCGTTATTTTCAGGATCTGGTCCGTTTTTGCCCCGATATTGGAGGGAAATACATCGTCGTCGGTTCGCCCAAACAAAGAAATCTGATGGACGGGGTGACGAAGGAGCAGGGATGCGTCTGGGCAGCGGAGGTTTTTCGACCCGCAATTAAAGAAGCTGAGGATAAAGGAGTCGTAATCTGCCTCGAACCGCTTGCACCGAGTGAAACTAATTTCATTAACACAGCGTCGGAAGCAGTTCAGTTTACGCAGCAGTTCGATAGCCAAAACTTTAAAATAATCCTCGACGTCAAAGCGATGAGTTCGGAACCCGAACCGATTCCACAGATCATTAAAAAATCGTGGCCCCACTTCGCTTATTTCCATGCGAATGATTCAAATTTAAAAGGTCCCGGATTTGGAGAAGTGGATTTCGTGCCCATTTTATCGGCGCTGAAGGAAGTCGGCTACAATGGTTATGTTTCAGTCGAAGTGTTTAAATTCGAGGAAGGCCCGGAAGAAATTGCGCGCCGAAGTCTCCAAACATTAAAACAGGCGAATGCCGGCTTGCAGGGCTGAAAACCTCTACATTTTCAAACTGTGCAATTGCTTGCACCACGGTTCAACCGAGTCCACGGATGACTCGAACGGGTTCAGCAGGTTGAGCGAATTGATCCCTTCGGCATCGATAATTTCCCAATCCACAAAATATCGGAGCGGCTGGTTTTTAAGCTGCTGCATGATATAAGAGCGGATTTGGGCTCGAGTGTTCACCGGCGGTTTTTTCGTCGCTTCAAGTATATCTGAGGGCGTCAACTGCCACGGCTCCGGCGTTCTCGCCAGGTTCAATCCCAAACTTCGGGCGGGATCGACATGGTGAAACTCCAGATCCTGTGCGCGCAACCACGGATCAATCCAGGAGATCTTTTCCGTTTCGACAAACTCACGGAACAACCAGCGCTTCGTAATCCAATCGACTTTCCCCACCAACGCATCCGGATCTTTTGAGAGTGCCGAAAGCGTTTCATCCCAAATCTGTAATACAATATCTGTCTCCGTATCTCGTCCCTTGAATTCGTTCGTCGCTGCCTCGCAATATTCAAAAAGCAGATCCACTGCGCTCACGGATCGTCCATCCGCCAACGTCGCAAGCCATGGCCCATCCGGTTGATGCGACATGCCACGGAAAGTCATGACAGCATCTGCCAAAACCACTTTCGGCATGTGATCCAGTTCCAGCAAATCCAGCACCAGCGAAGTCGTCCCTATTTTCAATAGCAGGGTTGAAGGCAAAACACTCGTATCCCCATGCAGCAGGTGCAGGCGTCGATACTTGCGCGCGTCCGCAAGCGGTTCATCCCGGGTATTGATAATCGCACGATTGAATTGCACCCACTCGAAAAGATCGTTGTTGATGTAATCCGCGCGCTGGCTGATTTGAAAGTGGCTGTCGGCTCCATGCCGCAATAAGTCTCCGCGAAGTTCCGCTCCCGGTGTCGCTCCCACCCGTCCCGCCCCAACGAAAAGCTGGCGCAAAGTCAGAAAGGCAAGCAGCGAAAGAACATTCGCTTCCGTCAGCGGAGCCGAACGGCGAACCAGGTAATTTTCATGGCAGCCAAACGTCGCGCCGGAGTAGTGATCAATATTATTGCGGATGAAACTGACCTGCTCCTGCAGCCGTAAATCTTTCACCGCCTGCAATAGAATCGCATCCCCCGCGCGGTCGTATTTCAAAATATCGATCAGCGATAGACACTCCGGCGTGCAATATTCCAGATGGCCCATGTCCACATAAGCCCGCCCGCCATTGAACAAAAAACCGCCATTCCCGGCCGGTTCATCCCAGTCGCGCTGATGCATGTCGGGCAGCCCATAGCGCGCGCGGTCGAAGATCCAATTGCGCACGCGACCCACGGCGCTCGGAGGGCCGGAAGGATCGGTGGTGAGACACCCATATTCAGTCTCCAACCCGACGATGCGATTCATAACGGCTTAAAAATACAAGCAAAGCGGAATTCACGCAAAGCGGGGTATTCCCGATAGCCAAAGCGAAGGTAGGAAATGTTCAACAGCTACTTCCCAACCTTCAATCCCGCTTCTCCGCACTATGACCTTTCCCGTTGCGAGTCGTTCTATGTGCCCTTAAAATGCAAGCGCCAGGTTCAAAGTATGAAACACTATCTCGATTTCGAGAAACCGATCCTTGAACTCCAGCGCAAGCTGGATGATTTGAAAAAACACCCCGGGATTTCCCTGGAGGTGGAAATTGCCCAAATCGAGAAAAAGATCGAAGAAACCCGCCGAAATATCTTTTCGGATCTAAGTCCCTGGCAACGCGTTCAACTCGCGCGTCATCCTCGCCGCCCCTATTCACTCGATTATTTCGCCAACGCTTTCAGCGCCTTTTCCGAATTGCACGGGGACCGTCTTTACTCCGATGACCACGCGATCGTTGGCGGTTTCGCAATGCTCGGAGAACAAAAGGTGCTGGTCCTTGGCACTCAAAAGGGCCGCGAGACGAAAGAGAACATCAAGCGTAATTTCGGTTCAGCGCACCCCGAAGGATATCGCAAGGCGCTGCGCCTGATGAATCTCGCGAACAAGTTTAACCTGCCGATCATTACCTTGATCGATACCGCCGGCGCCTACCCAGGCATTGGTGCTGAGGAACGGCACATCGCAGAAGCCATCGCGGTGAACCTGCGGGAGATGATGTTGATGGAGGTGCCGATCATTGCCGCCGTTATCGGCGAAGGCGGTTCCGGGGGCGCGTTGGGGATTGGCGTAGCGGATCGCGTGTTGATCCTGGAAAATGCATATTACTCCGTCATCAGCCCCGAAGGTTGCGCCGCAATTTTGTGGAAGGATCGCGCCGCTGCTGCCCGGGCGGCAGAAGCTCTAAAAATTACAGCAACGCACTTGAAGGAACTTGGCCTGGTCGATGAAATTGTCGCTGAACCGCTCGGGGGAGCGCACAACGATTTGGTCACCGTCTCGCAGAATTTGAAAAATGCACTTTTGAAGCACCTCGCTGAAGTGCAGGCCCTGAGCGTTGAAGAACGGCTGCGCAGGCGTTACGAGAAATTCCGCCAGTACGGCGCCGTCATCGAAAAGGAGCAGGCAGCGGCTTGAAACGGGCACTTTATCCATTGCTGTTTCATCCCATTCCGAAAGAACGGATATGGGGTGGGCGCAAATTGGAGACCCTTTACCACAAGCCAATCCCTGGCGAAAAACCAATCGGCGAAAGTTGGGAAATCTCGGATCGCACTGAGGCGGAAAGCGTCATATCCAACGGCCCTCTCGCCGGGAAGACCTTGCGCCATCTAATGGAGCACCATGCGGCGGAATTGATGGGCGACGCAAAGCCCTTGAACGGCAAATTTCCTTTGCTCGTCAAAATCCTCGACGCACGCGAAAAATTATCGCTCCAGGTTCACCCGCCCGCTGCAAAAGCAAAGGATCTCGGCGGCGAGCCAAAAACAGAGATGTGGTACATCACCGATGCGGCTGAGGACGCGGAACTCTACGTCGGCTTGCGGCGCTCCGTCACTCCAGAGAGCTTTAAGGAAAGCATCTCCGCAGGCACGGTTGAACATTGTTTTCACAAGGCAAAAGTCAAAGCAGGCGACGCCATGTTTTTGCCCAGCGGGCGGGTGCACGCCATCGCGGGTGGCTTGGTCATTTTTGAAATCCAGCAAAATTCCGACACCACCTACCGGGTTTTTGATTGGAACCGGGTCGATTCCCAGGGCAAGTCCCGTGAACTGCATGTGAAAGAATCCCTGGAATGCATCGACTTCGAAGATTTCGAGCCGGACATCATAAAGCCGGATCAACCTCTC
>JBQCGE010000258.1:0-3460 GCA_051955955.1 Verrucomicrobiota bacterium | reverse complement strand
TTCCTCCATGTTGGTCCGCCACATCATCCCGGTTTCGATTTGTTTGAGGGTGACCGCGAGTTCGGTGGTCAATTCGTTTGTGCCTACCCAGAGCTTGATGGTTTGCAGTTTGGGTTGGGCTTGCATGGGCGAGTTGTCAACAACGTTAGTTTTGACCGCGGAAGCAGGGGCGGCAGAGATGGGGGGGCTGGAAACAGGTTCCACCTCATCGCGGCATCCCATTAAGATCAGGGCAGTGAGGCTTGCGCAGATTATATAATTTTTCATGGATTGAGCTTTGCTGAAAACGAGCCAGGTGTCATTTGCAATTTCAAGACACAATTGTTCAGTGTATCCATTGTGCCGCGCCGGTCCGTACATACGCTTTGAATGCTCGTGGCCCTAGTTTTTCAATAACGGCGCGTTCCGTCTCTTCGTTTACCGCATTGAGCAAAGCACTCTTCTGCGTCGCGTCCAGGTTACTATTCGCCTGGATATTCGAATGTTGCTGTTCCAAAATTTTCTTATACGAATAGACTTCGTTCACCACGGTTTGCGGGAGCTGAAAATAATTCGCCGTGCGGGCCAATTCCCGATATGCGTTGTCCTGTCGTTTGAGAAGCTCGTTGTACCGGTCGCTCCCGAGGAATTGCATCAGCCGCGATTCATATTCCGTTTTTGCCGATTCGTAATCCATCTTTTTCTGACCACTTAGGGAGGAGGGTTCGACCTCGGCCCATTGTGCATCAAAATCTTTTTGGATTTGATAAACTCCCAGGAATTCAGCCTCTGTATTATCCATCCCAGTCAAGGCTTCGCGGGCTCGTGCGGCGGAAGGCGAATACCAGAGATTGAACTGTTCGAGCTCGGCGGAGCTGAGCAGATCGGTAATTGCCTTCATTTTTTCGGTGTTGATCTGTTTTATTTTCTCCAACTCATCCGGGGTGAGATCGTCGTTTTCCACCCACGACTTTTCGCGAATGTAAATTTCCTCGCGGTTGGCCTGCTCCATGATGCTGCGGACTTGCGCCCGTTTTGTTTCCGGGAGAAAGCCAAGACGCTGCTCGATCTTGTCGGTTTCGCCTTTCTGGCGCAGTCGTTCGGCGGCGAGGTCGATACCGAGCAACTCACGCAGAACGCCGCGCTTTTGGTCATTCAACTCTGCTGCTTCATTCAATTTATCGAGAGATTGAAGCGGCGAATCGTCGTTCCAATTGGATTTCCAATATTTGGGAGGATTAGTGCTCGAATTCAGTGCTCGGAGCTGAGGCGCCATCAGCTTATCCAGATCCGCGATGATGATGTCACGAATGGTCTGCTCGGGGCAGCCGATTGCTCGCAGGCGCGCAATGTAAGTGCGGTAATCCTCCGATTCCAACTGAGCCCAGGTGAACCGATTTGTTTTCGGTTCATCGACGACAACGGGAGAATTCGTCTTTGCCAGAACCGGGAGAGGTTGAACTGACGCCGAGATAAAATGAGGCGCTGAATCCTGAATCTGCCCGCGCCGTTGGAAAAGGAAAATTCCAAGGATCAGGTTTAGCAATAACGAAATCGTGATGAACAGGCGCGACATTGAAAACTCTCGCCAAATAAATAACAGAAGGCGCGGGAAAAACCAAAAGCTAATAAATGAAGAAAGAAGGCGTGGCCCCACTCAGGGCCACAGCCTTCTGTGAATCAGTAACTCAGAACCGGCTGACCTTGCCGCAGCCTCCTTAAAAAATCCATCAGGAAATACCTGAAAGGGAAGTCGTTCTGAAAAAAAACAACCACTTCGATTGTGATCTGCTTTACGGCCGGTGTGCTACAAAATTGTTAGCTCCGACATTCAAAATAAATGTTGACGACTTGCTCGTTTGTGGCGTATTCGTCACGAAATGATTTGTTTGTGGAACGACCTACTGCTGGAAAACGCTCTGCTGGGAAGCAGGGTGGCAGCCGGGTTGTAAACAAATCGAGCCGATTTCTAAAACCCCACTGCCAGTTGATGGCAGTGGGGTTTTTATTTTGGCGCGTTCAAAATTGGGAACCGTGGTCAACTGGATAGAAAAATGAAAAATAACCGAATCATTATTTTCGACACAACGCTCCGTGATGGCGAGCAATGCCCTGGCGCATCGATGAATCTCCGCGAAAAGCTTGAGGTGGCCCGCCAACTGGCTCGTTTAAAGGTTGACGTGATCGAGGCCGGTTTTCCTGTCATCAGCGAAGGGGATTTTACCGCCGTGAATACCATTGCACGGGAGATCAAGGGCCCGATCATTTGCGGCCTTGCCCGTTGTGTGGCGAAGGACATAGATGCCGCGGGCGAAGCGATTAAGCCAGCCGGGAAAAAGGGTCGCATCCACGTCTTTTTGGCCACCTCCAAAATTCATCGCGAGTTTAAATTGGGCAAAGCGCAGGATGAGATCATTCGCCTTGCTGTCGAGGGAGTGAAACGGGCCAAAGGCTTCACTGATGATGTCGAGTTTTCTCCGGAGGACGGCTCCCGCACGGAGCCGGACTTTCTCGTCCAGGTTTGCAAGGCGGTCATCGCCGCTGGGGCGACTACCTTAAATATTCCAGACACGGTCGGTTGGGCTGTTCCCGAGCAATACGGCGAATTGATTCAACATCTTTACGATTCAATTCCCGAGTTTCAATCCGGCAAAGCAATTATCAGCGTTCATTGCCATAATGATCTCGGACTTGCCGTTGCAAATTCCTTGTCCGCCGTCCGTCATGGCGCGCGCCAGGTAGAATGCACCGTTAACGGAATCGGAGAACGCGCGGGTAACGCTGCCCTTGATGAAATCGTGATGACCCTCAAAACGCGCGGCGATTATTATGGCGGAGTCACCACTGGGGTGAACTCGCGCGAAATCGTGAAGTCCTCAAGGCTCATTTCACGCATGAGCGGCCTTGTGGTTCAACGCAGTAAAGCCATTGTCGGCGAAAATGCATTCGCGCATTCCAGCGGCATTCACCAGGACGGCATTCTCAAAAAGCGCGAAACCTACGAAATCATCGACCCTCAGGAGGTGGGTTGGGGGCAGACGGAATTACCGCTTACAAAACACAGCGGACGCGCCGCGGTGGCCGCGCGATTGAAGCACCTCGGGTTCAAAATGACCGATGGCGACGTGAACGCAATCTTTGCCAGATTCAAGGAAATCGGAGACAAAAAGAAGTTCGTTTATGACGATGACTTAACCGCGCTTGTCGAGGGGCACATCACGGAAGTCCCGGAGACCTGGTCGCTTGAATATGTCTGTATCACCAGCGGCACGGAAACAGTCCCAACTGCCACCGTCCGTTTGAAAAACGCCGCTGATAAATCCGGCGAAAGTCTTCAGGATGCCGGGGTGGGGGACGGCCCTGTGGATGCGACTTTGAAAGCCATCGATCGCCTCACTAATACTCGCGGTAAATTAATGGATTATACCTTGCGCTCCGTGTCCCAGGGCAAAGATGCTCTGGGCGAAGTGACGGTGAAGGT
>JBQCGE010000257.1:0-4327 GCA_051955955.1 Verrucomicrobiota bacterium | reverse complement strand
GCTAATGTCCTTGCCCGGCGTCTTCCGAACGGTCAGCCCGGTCAAATAGTTCGCCGTTTTCGCGTAATGCCCATCCCCCTGGTGGCTGTGCTTTTTGTCCAGCCCGGAGAAGACCAGCACTTCATTCCGATGCCGCTCCATTGGTTCGAGCGCAAACGGCATCTTGTAATCACTCCCCGCCTTTTCCGGAAACCAATTTTTCTCCCAAACTCCATTCGGAAAGTAAATGCACGCCATCCGCACCGGCGGACGCACCGCCGAAGACACCTTCGTTCCGGCCGCCGCTTCCGGCGAAGCTTCCGGCAACACCTTGCCCATCACATTCAGCAGGGGCAACCCGAGGGTCACGCCCATGCCGCGCAAAAATGTGCGCCGGGGAATCATCCAGTTTTTTTGCATCATGAATTTACCTCCAACTTGGGATAGAAACGGTGGCGGAACGGAAAGCTCATTGCGATCTGCTCAATCAATATCGATGCCCGATAATGGTTCGCCTCCAGCGCCTGCATCGCCCGATCCACTACGCATTGATCAAATTTGTTCAACTCCCGCCCATAGGCGTAACCGGTCATCTTCCGCACCAGATGTTTCATCACCTGCGACTTCCGAGCCATCAAAATTGTTTTCAACCCCGCAGGCCCCGTGAACTCCTGCCCGGACGGCAACTTCCCGCTCGAATCAATGGGCAATCCTTTATCCTCCACACGCCAGCGCCCAATCACATCAAAATTTTCCATTCCAAAACCGAGCGGGTCCATCTTGTCATGACAGCTCGCGCATTCCGGATTCGCCCGGTGAATTTGCAACTGCTCGCGAAAACTCAGGTTCTTCGTCTTGTCCGAATGCTCATCCAGCGCTGGAGTGCCCGGAGGCGGCGGGTTCACCTTCTCGCCCAGCAATGACTCCAAGACCCACCGTCCGCGCAGCACCGGGCTCGTGCGAATCGGGAACGAAGTGACCGCCGAAACTGCGGCCATGCTCGTTACTCCGCCGCGGTTCTTATCCGTAATAGCCACCTTGTGAATACCCGGCCCTTTCACCCCCGGAATGCCATACAGTTTCGCCAGCCGTTCATTCACGAACACATAATCCGTATCAATCAACTCCAGCAATGGCCGGTCTGCCGAAATGACATGGTTAAAGGTCTCAACGGCTTCTCCCAGCATCGCCTTTTGCAGTTCAGGATCGAACTCCGGAAATTGTTTCGAATCCGGCTTCACCTCCGTGCCCAGCCGCTCCAGGTCGAGCCACTGCACCGCGAACCGTTCCCCGAGCGCCTTTGCTTTCGGGTCCGCCAACATCCGGTGAATCTGCTCCCGATAAATATTCGGGTCCTTCAATTTGCCCGACTCCGCCAGGGCAAGCAGTTCTTCATCCGGCATTGATGACCATAGAAAATACGAAAGCTTGCTCGCCAGCGGCAAATCCGCGAGCGGTTGCACCCCTTTTTCCTCCGGCTCAGGTTCAACCAAAAAAAGAAAATTGGGAGACACCAGCACTGCCTTTAATGCCAGCCTCAGTGAAGCCACGTAACCATCCCCACGTTCCGCCGCGCGGTCATACATCTTCATCAAATGCGCCACCTCATCCTGCGTCACCGGTCGGCGAAACGCTCGGCGCGCAAATCGCCCTACCACCTTCAATGCATACTCGCGCGCCTGGGCTCTTTTCGGCTTTGCTTCCTCTCCGAGCAACGCTTTCCGTGCAGCCTTGGCTTCCGCTGACATCCCCGAATTTTTATCCGGCAGCACCGCGTTCAAAATCTGATTTGCCGCTGCGATATATTTCTCAATGTGAATCGATGAAATGAAGAGCGCATTCCCCGAAGTATCGAACCCCTCTCCCCCACCCCCGTCCGCCGGCAATAAATCTGCCAACTCGAATCTCATCCCGAACAAATCGCGAATTGTATTCTGATACTCCGCCCGGTTCAGCCGCCGGCTCATCACATACCCGCGATAAAAACTCGCGTTCCGGTCCGAGGCAATCTTGTCGCAATCATTATTCTCCACCTTGGGCAATTCCCGCAGCCACCCCACCAATTTCCCGTGCTTGTCGAAATCCAGCTCGTTCTTCCCTTCCGGCGGCATTTCAAAAGCCTGCACCCGCTCCAGCACCGTTTCCCACAACTCCGGCTCAGCTTTTACTTTGTCGAAGTCAGTGAACGTCTCCAGGTTCAAGTCCGCCTTGTGCTTCTTCTCTCCATGACATTCGTAACAATGGGATTGCAGGATCGGCTTGATCTCCTTCGTAAAATCCTCAGCCGGCCCCGCCTGCACTCGCAGAACGGCACCGGCCAAAAGTATTAACATCCAGGCGCGCATCGACAAAAACACTCCATCCAAAGCTAAAAAACCTCTGGAAGATTCAGACGAATTCTCCCCAATCAAAATTCAGAGGTCAACCCAATTGGCACCGCTTTGCACTTCCCAGTCACCACGGCGTTCTCGTGATTTTCCACCATACAAACCAAATCACTGAAATCAAAAATGATTGTCTCCATTATAAGACCATTTATAAACTATAGCCATGTTCCGGCTTTCTCTTATTCTTGCTATTACTCTTTTGGCCTTTGGATGTTCCCATAAAAGAACGACCGCGGAACTCATTAAAGACTCACGCGCGGAAATTACGCCGCACAAGGAACGCCTGAACTTTGCACTCCGGGACACCGTTGAAGCTTACCTTCAATCAGGTTCACGCAACGCCCTCTGGGACGAGACGGTCACAAATGCCCTTACCGCAGTTTCAAAATCTCGCGTTGCCCTATCAGGTCCCGAAGGCGGAGCCCTGCGACGCACTGCCGCTATGGAACTGCAAAAAGCAATCGATGCGGGCTGCAAAGATCCGCTCGTCGTCTATTTCTGGACCTGGATAAAATTTCCGAACTCAAACAATGTGGACCAGCAAGGCAAGGATGCCTGGGTTTACGCGGCGAATATCATGCGCACCAGCCAATACTCCCCCTTACGTCGCTGCTGGGCTTATATTCATGCAGCACGAGCCGCCAACGCTCTGGCTCAAAATGGGAAAACGCCACAGGAAGCTCACGAGCTCAGGCACGAAGTGGGCGACCTGTTTCCATCCGTGCTCTCTGACAAAAGAATTCCGCCTGAAGAAGCCCTTACTCTCTGCTGGTACATTCTTGATACCATGCGCTACAACACAAAACAGCTTAAGTATTATTTCGATCTCTACGAGCCCTTCCTCAAAAAATCCTGGAGCCGTTACGCCGATAGTTGGTTTATTCGCGGTGATTTTGAAGTCGACTTCGCATGGGCCTCTCGCGGTGGTGGTTTTGCCAATACCGTCACCAAAGATGGGTGGAAAGGCTTTGCCGAACATCTCGCCCTCGCCGAGAAGTACCTGCTCAAATCCTGGGACATGCGCCCCATGGAAAAGACCGCGGTCCGCTTGATCACCGTTGAAATCGGTCAGGGAAAAGGCCGCGCCCGCATGGAAAAGTTCTTCAATTGGGCTATGACCTTAAATCCAAACTCAACCGAAGCCTGCAATAAAAAGCTATATTACCTCTACCCAAAATGGTACGGCTCACCCGAAGAACTGATGCAGTTCGGTTGGGAATGCATCACATCTACAAATTGGGGTGGCGAAGTTCCGCTAACCATCATTTATGCTCACGATGAACTCGCCGCTGAGTATTACCCCAACCGCGAGGAACGCGACGCATATTGGAAATTACCGGCCGTCTGGCCCGGAATCGACGCCGCATTTACCAAATTTTTTAAATCCAGCCCAGAGGCTACCGGCTGGCACCACAATTATTTTTGGTATGCCGTTAAATGCCAGCAATGGAAAACAGCCAATCGCGAATTAGCACTGCTCGGTCCTGTTAATTACTCCTACTTCGGTGGAAAGGACGAATTCGAGAAAATGGTAAGCGAAACAAAAAAACATGAGCAACCCCTCGATCCGGACGCAACCGCAAGCTCCCCTTCCCCATCTCCCGAGCTGCAAAAAATCTGACACCCACGGCACCTTTCACGGCTTTGAACTTGGATTTGAAGCCGTTCTCCTTCAAAATCGTCTCAATCGCCATGCTCATCCATTTGCTCCTCCCAACCCTTTTCACTCTCTCCACTTTCTCCACCATACTCGCCGCGGATCAGCCGCAATGGGGCCAGGCATGGAACCGCAACATGGTCTCCTCGGAAACCAACCTTCCCGACTCCTTCGATCCCAAAACCGGCAAAAACATCAAGTGGATCGCCCAGCTCGGCACCGAATCCCACTCCACACCCATCGTCGGTGGCGGACGCGTTTATGTCGGCACCAACAACGGCGAACCGCGCAACCCCGCTCACAA
>JBQCGE010000256.1:0-2894 GCA_051955955.1 Verrucomicrobiota bacterium | reverse complement strand
TTGTCATCAACCAGCAGGATCACTGGACGGGCAGTTGGCTGAGTCATGTGCCGATTTTGGTAACACACCGCCGAACCTTCTGCCATAGGGGTTCACCCTGAAATCCTCTCCGCTCCTTTGCGAGTAACCAGTGAATGACGTCGATTTCAGCGCCGAATTCCGTGCTTTTCAACCCATTCTTTCCCCTGACCAGAATCGAAAAGCTCCATAAATCCCGCATCTTCCAGCAGATGCTTTTTCCCCACTTCTCTCCGCAACGCATACTTGAGCTGCCTCAAATCACTGCTCCAGCACACCCCGTTAAAAAACTCACAACCCGCAAACTGCGTCTTGTACAACGCTCGTTCGGAGTAACACGTCCCCAGATATAAATACTCAAATTGAGCCTCCTGGAACACCTTCACTGCCGTTAACATCATGTACATCCCAAGGTTCCGCTCAAAATGTTCGAGGTTATAAAACGCGTAATAGTAAAAAGCGAATTTCCCTTCATGCAATAGCAACACCACCGTCCCCGCATCCTCCCCCGAAGCCAGTTTGAACTGCAGCACATGACTCACAACGGGCGATCGAAACAACTCCGTCAGCCGTTCATCGCTCATCACCCCAATTCCAAAACGTTCGTCCGCGTACGCTTTGAAAGCAGCCCGACGCTCTGCCGTGAATTCAAACTGATCTCGCGGCAACAGTTCCCACCGCACTCCTTCGCATTTGCGCAACACTCGCCGATTTTCCGAACTCAGCTTAAAATCACCCAGCCGAACCCTCACCTGCCGCGCCATGTAAAACCGGTCGAGCAATCGCGAGCTTGGCAAAAAACCGGCATCAAAAATCCTTGCCAAATCTTCCCCCGGCTCGGGGAACGCCCAGATCACATAAGGAAAAATGTAGCTCGAATAATCAGGCGTCGCTTCCGAGAAAATGAGTTTCATGTTTATTCCAGGTAGCGCCGCGGCAA
Source organism: Verrucomicrobiota bacterium (assembly GCA_051955955.1). Lineage (GTDB taxonomy): Bacteria > Verrucomicrobiota > Verrucomicrobiia > Limisphaerales > SXQI01 > DASVNK01. The sequence goes on along the minus strand of JBQCGE010000256.1, from coordinate 1,936 downwards.
CCTGCCCCGCCATGAAACCATCGCGTCGTACGAAACACTCTGCTTTAACCGCGCGATTTCATGGATATCGATTTCCGCCTCTCCCTGCCGCCCCAGCAACACTGCCTCATCCCAGAGTTGAACGCCCGGGACTTGCGTCACATCAACCGTGATCGCATCCATTGATACACCGCCCAAAATCGGGCAACGCCTTCCTCCTACCAGCACCGCCCCGTCATTCCGCACTCGCGGGTAGCCCCACCCATATCCCACTCCCACCGTCGCAATCCGCATCGGCTTCGGCGCGGTAAACCGCATCCCATAACCAACGCAATCTCCGGGCTCCAACTGCTTCAGCGCCGCAATCCGCGCCTTCACGCTCATGATCGGCGCAATCCCCTCCACTCGTCTGCAAACTTTGCTCGGATATACCCCCAGCCCCAATATTCCCACCCGCGCCAGGTTGCAATGCGCCTGTGGCAAATCCAGCAGACCCCCCGAGTTGCAAATGTGCACATACTTCGGCGTGATCCCGTTCCGCTTCAACGCATCCACCGCCTGCTCAAATCGGTTCAGTTGCAATAGCGCAAATGTCTTGTCCAGTTCGTCCGACATTGCGAAATGACTCAATGCCCCTTCCACTGCGATATGCTCCAAACCCCGGATTTCCTGCGCCACGGAATCAATTTCGCTCCACCGGATTCCATATCGATTCATCCCCGAATCAATCTTTAGATGCACTCGCGCGATGCTCCCGAAGGTCTTCGCCCGCGCGTTGATCTCGCGCAGTGTCTCAAGTGAACCGGCCGTGAACGAAATCTTCAACTGAAGGCATTCCGCAATTTCACTCGGGTGCCGTTCTCCCAGCACAAGTATCGGTGTGCTGATCACCGCGTGCCGCAATTCCCGCGCCTCCGCAATGCATGCCACAACCAAAAACTCCGCCCCGCGCTCACCGGCGATCCGCCCCAGTTCCACCGCTCCGTGCCCATACGCGTCGTCCTTGATCACCACGGCAATCTTCGTCCCGGCGCTCTTCGCCTGCCAGATTGCTTCGAGGTTCTGTTTATACTGGCGTAAATCAATTTCGATCCACCCGGGGGAAAATCCGTGCTCCTGCATTTAAATCGTTCCTGGCGGCCAGAGCGACTGGCCCACATCTTCTCGATAGTAACTCGCCAAAGAGGAGAGCTTCTTGATGTTGCTCATGGCAAGTTCAATTGCCGATTTTTTATCCTGTCCAATCCCCACCACATCCGCGATTCGATGCCCCGTCCCCAATAGTTGCTTCCCCTCGTTGCGAACTTCGTTCCACCAAAGATCGCAATTGATCTTCCCCGTCACTTTCACCGGCAGCTCCGGCCCGCTGATTTTCGTGTAAGGATACCCATAGCCCGCCAGCGTCACGGAACAGCCGAAACCCAGCCCTTTCATCCACTCAATCCGCGGTATTTTCCCACTCGCAACCTCCATCAGCACCTTCACCGGATTTTTCATCATCCGCAAAAAGATCGCTCCGGAAGTCACCCCAAGCCGCACATTATATTCCAAAACATGCCACCGTTTCCGATGGTAAATCCCCGTCACCTGAACCGGCCCGGAAAATCCCGTTTCCGCAAACCACTCCCGCAGCGGATAGAGCAATGCCTTTCCCAGCCCATACTGATCATCCAGGTCCCGTCGCACAAGCCCGCCCAAAGGCGCTCCCGCGACCACTCCCTGGTTCCCGTGAAACGCGCGTTTATACTCCTGGTTCGTCGCAATGGACTGGACCTCCCCATTCGCCACAAATGCAAAATGCCCCGCCTCAGCCCTCCCAAGGTATTCCTGCAAAAAAACTCCTTCGCTGAAATCCAGGCGCGGCAGCCAATTCACTGTATCCCCCACATCCTCGCACACGATGGTGTGAATCGGACTGGTCGGACTGCATAACGGATTCTTGATCACGTAGGCGCGC
>JBQCGE010000255.1:0-3612 GCA_051955955.1 Verrucomicrobiota bacterium | reverse complement strand
GCGGATGGAGCCGTAGGCAATGTGCGATGCGGAAAGGCAAACGGGCACGAAAAGATTTTCGGCTTCTGACTGCTTGGGAACGATGGAACGGTATGCTCTTGGGTATGGTGGAAATCCGCCCACCTGGACGTCACCCTCATTCTCCGCCTTGCCATCTTTGATCACACGCTGGCAGTTGTGAGAATCCATCGTGTATGCCGCGAGGCCAATCGCATCCGGCACTTCGACGGAGTTGCGGCAATTCAGCTCCGTCATGACGTAATCGGAAATCATCCGCCGTGCCTCGCGAATGTAGAGCTGGTGAGGCCAGCCTTTGGTGTCGATAAACTCGTCGCGCGTCAGACCCCATTGCTTCATGTCGTGCCGAATCTTTTCCGGCACTCTCGAATCGGTCGCGAGGAAATAGAGGAAACCTCGGGTATAATTCTCGTGATCTTTCCAAATGACTGCGCGCTGGCCGTAATCCGCATCGGGGTAGGTGTAATTCGCGCCGATGTAATCAGTGGAAAACCCGCCATTGTTGTTAATGTCTGTTTTCCCATTTGGCATCATTTGGATGTGCATGAAGCTGTCCAATGTCGGCGGTTTGTTGGTGGTCTTCAGCCAACTTGCGATGTAGCGACCCAGAAGTTCGTACCGTTCCGCTTTGTAATCTTTCGGTGGCTCAATAGGGCGCTGGTTCTCTTTATTTTTGGTCAGCACCAGGCGGAAGTTATACGCCTGAACTGATTTATCTGCGGAGCCTGGCATTCCTCCATCGGTATTTTGAACGAGTGGAATTACACCGCTGTTTGGGTCACCTGGAGTTTTGAAGGGGTCAACCGGCACGAGGAATTGATGCTTCGGCGTATGAGCGCGAACCCCATTCAAAGTCTCGCCGTATTGGCTATTCGCTTCTCTTCCCACCGTGTAACTCACTCCCGCGCGTGCCATCAAGTCGCCTTCATAGGTCGCGTCGATAAACATTTTCGCCCGAACGGAGCGGCCATTTTGCATCGTTATTTCCGTAATGTGCGCTCCATCCTTTTTTACCGATTCCAATTTTTGCTCCAGGTAAACGGGAACCGCTGCTTCGTTCAGCATGTTGAAGAAGACTTGCTCAGCTACATGCGGCTCAAAGGTCCATGATTCCTCCTTGCCATAAACTTTTCCGACGCGCTGATAAAATTCTCGCGAGATGCCGCCAATCGCACCTTTGTTCCCGATGTCTGTTTGGCCAAGGCCACCCGACGTCATCCCGCCGATATGACTGCCATACTCAAGCAGGATCACTTTTTTCCCGAGTCGTGCCGCTTCGGTGGCCGCCGCCACACCACCCGAAGTGGCGCCATAAACGCAAATTTCGGTTTCGAGCGTTTCGCCCGCAAAGCAGTGGGATGCGATAAGGCCCGCAAGGGCCAGTTTCGTGATAGTCATGAAGTAGATCGAAGGAAGTTAGATTTTCCAGCCCTTGCGATAGTGATGATGCACGAACTCATCGGCGGCACGAGTGTTGGTGGCTCTGAGTTTTTTCGTGTCCCATTCGAGCCGTTCGCCCGCGCGGAAAGCCACGTTCCCGAGCAGCACCGCTTCGGACAATGCCCCGGAGTAATCGAAATTGCAGGTCGTTGGCGAACCGGTCTTGCAGGCCTGCACCCATTCCTTGTGATGGCCAATAGAGTTTGGAATGAAAGGCTCGGGACGCGTGTAATCCTGGAATTTGTCCTCAGGCAGGAGAATATGACGGCTGTAGTCCGAGAGAAGATTGCCCTTCTCACCGACGAAGAGAACGCCGCTCACCCATTTCTTTTTTTGCTCAGGTGTCAGCAGGTCCGGTTGTCGACCGCCCTGGTACCAGGTCAATTTCACTGGGGGTTTTTCTTTGCGAGCGGGATATTCGAACTGCGCGATCATCCACACAGGGGGACAATTCGGGTCGCGCTCCGGACCTTCGGCCGAAACCGCGATCGGTTCGCGCAGGTCGAGCGCCCAGTGCGGCAGGTCCATGAAATGACAGCCGAAATCAGCCATCGTTCCGCCGCCAAAAGCCCACCAGTTCCGCCATTTGAACGGGACGTATTCGGGGCTGTATGCGACCGGTTCAATTGGACCGGTCCAAAGATCGTAGTGCAATGTTGAAGGAACCGGAGGATGTTCAGTAGGCAGTTGTTTGCCGCCATAAATTGCGCTGGCCCACACATGAACTTCCTTCACCTGGCCAATCGCATTTTTTTGAACCAACTCCACAACCCGGCGGTAATTGTTGCCAGCGTGGATTTGGGTTCCCATTTGCGTCGCCTTTTTCGCTTTGCGAGCTGCTTCGCGAACGATGCGGCATTCTGAAACGGTGTGGGTTAACGGCTTCTCGCAATAAACATGATGTCCGCTGCGCAAAGCGGCCACCGTTGCAATAGCGTGAGTGTGGTCCGGCGTGGCAACCACGACCGCATCAATGTCCTTCTGCTCCAGCATCCGCCTGAAATCGTTGTACTTCTTCGCGCTCGGAAAATCCTGCGCGGCTTTCGCCAGAAAATTTTCATCCACATCGCAAATGGCCACGATGTTTTGGTCCTTGAGATTCTCAATGCTGAACCGAGCCTGGTTCGCGGTTCCGACGAATCCAATGTTCAGCTTGTCATTGGGCGACGCGGCGAAACCATTGCGTGAAATATAAAACGCGGCGGTACCAAGCGCCGCTCTCTGGATAAAAGTACGACGTGAGAGCTTGGACATAAAAAAAGGGTAACAAGTCTGTTTAACCTAGACGAGGCAAAATTCCGGAGTATTCGCTTTTTGTCGCGAGTCACTTCCGTTTGTTTGAGAATACCGTAAAGCCGCATTTAAGTTTACAAGGAGAGGGTTGCCTTTTAGGTTTAGTCCAATGTCAAAGAGCGCTAAGAAGAAGGCTTTATTACTCGGAGTCGGCCTTGATTCCGATGGACATAAGCGTGTGACCACCGGGCCCAATTTTGCCCTGGTCGGCGGCAGCAAGGAAACACACGAGGTGATGACCGAAAAAGCGGTCAAGATTAACGAAAAACTTTCCGCCAAGGGAAAACAGCTTCATGAAGTGAGTCGGGAAGAGTTTGACGATATCGCGCATGAAGTCGGGCTGGTCCGGCACCAACCGGAACGGAATTAAAATTTTCTTCCAAAAAGGTCCGCCATGATTCGCCGAGATTACATCCTGCGCATGGTGGAAGAATTCGTCCGAGCTCTTTCGCGCATCCGCTCGTTTAAACGCGAAGAAAATTGGAAGGCAGCACAGTACGAAATCCAAAAAGAGCTGAACCAGCTTTTTGGAGGAACCGTCAGCGGGGTTGAGCACCTTTCCGAGACAGAAATATTGGGCCGTTTGATCGAGACCGACAGTGCGTTTGTCGTTCGCGAAAAAATATTTATGCTGGCCACCCTTTTAAAGGAATCCGGCGACGCTGCACGACAGGGTGGCGATACTCAGCGTGCCTCGGCGATCTACCTGAAAGCGCTGCACCTGGTGCTGGACCTCTTGAAACGGGAAGGACTCATCGATCTGCCTGAATACACTCCGAAGATCGAAGTGTTCGTTGAGTCTTTGGGCGACGAGACACTGCCTCCATCCACCTATGCAATGCTGATGCACTATTATGAGAG
>JBQCGE010000254.1:0-3426 GCA_051955955.1 Verrucomicrobiota bacterium | reverse complement strand
ACTCATGATCCGCGTTCACCGCGCCTACATCGCCGAAGAAACCCTCCACCGGAAATGCAAACACTGGGAACATAAAACCGACTACTTCAACCACGAAGAACTCATCGAAAAACTTGCCGACCAACCCGACTTCACACCCATCACGGCGTCTGACTCCACTCCGTCCACTCAGTCCACCGACTCCATCCCATGCACCGAGCCCACCACCCCCTCCAACATCGAACCCGTCCCCGCCCCACCCACCGCCCCCCATTCCACCTCATTCCGGAATGAACCCTCAAAAACCCCTGATATTCCACAGATTCCACCAAAAAATAAATCCATCACCATGGAACGCATGATCGAAAAAGTGACCCACTACATCAATACCCATCCCGACCACCCACTCCACCCCTCCAACAAAAAACATTAAACAACCCAGCCACCCCAGATGAAACCAAACTGTGAATACCTCTATCTTAACGCCCTCCATCCAACCCGCGCGCCCATATCCTCTCCACTCCGCCATCGGAGGGGAGGGCCAAGGGAGGGGAGGCTCCTTCATCCCAGCACGGCTATTCGCATGTGCACCGCATCTGCCACGCCCCCAATCCAACCCGCGCGCCCATATTCAATTTCCGTGGTTATCTCCCCCATTCCACCACATTCCATCAAAAAACCCGCGTAATTCCACACATTCCACCAAAAAACTTCGCGCTTGCTTCCGGGACGCGGCTTTTCCATGTTTGGGTTACCGCATGAACTTTCTGATTTGTTCGCTTGTTTTGTTTTCTGTTTCCTCGCAGGCCGATGTTTCACGAGTGGAGGTCGCGACCGCGCCGCCGGATGCGAGGCCTGTTTATATTGGGAATCGGCCACCGCTCGCCCCCACCCCGTTTGTGAAGCTGCCGGTCGGGAGCATCACGCCGAAAGGATGGCTAAGAACGCAATTGGAGCTGGAGCGGGATGGGATGACGGGGCATCTGGAGGAGATTTCGAAATGGTGCAAGTTTGAGGGGAACGCGTGGGTTTCGCCCAATGGCGAAGGGCACAGCGGCTGGGAGGAGTTGCCGTACTGGCTGAAGGGTTATGGGGACCTCGGTTACGTATTGAAGGACGAAAAGATCATCGCCGAAGCACGCAAGTGGATCGACGGCGTTCTCGCCTCGCAACAGGAAGAGGGTTATTTCGGGCCGAAAGCGAACAAGACCGGATTGAAGGGAAAGCCGGATTTGTGGCCGCACATGGTGATGCTGAACGTGCTGCAATCGTTCTACGAATACCCGCATGACGAACGGGTAATTCCATTCATGCTGAAGTATCATCGCTGGCTGAATTCATTGCCGCCGGAGCAGTTCGGCCTTGGGTATTGGCCAAAGATTCGTTTCGGCGACAATATTGAGACGGCTTACTGGCTCTACAATAGAACGGGTGAATCGTTCCTGCTCGACCTGGCGCGGAAGATTCATGAGAACATGCAGGACTGGACCAGCGGCGTGCATGACTGGCATAACGTGAACATCGCACAGGCTTTTCGTGAACCCGCGGTTTATTTCCAGCAGGCCAAAGAGTTGAAATTTCTGAACGCAGCCGAACGGAATTACCAGCAGGTGATGGGAACTTACGGCCAGTTCCCCGGTGGCGGTTTTGGTGGCGATGAGAATTGCCGGCCGGGTTACACCGACCCGCGCCAGGGGTTTGAAACGTGCGGGATTGTTGAGTTCATGCACAGCTTCGAAATGTTGACGAAAATTTCGGGCAACCCGGTCTGGTCAGATCGCGTGGAGGAGCTTGCCTTCAATTCCTTGCCGGCAGCGATGTCGCCCGATGCGAAGGGATTGCATTACCTGACCTGCGCCAACCAGGTGCAACTGGACCAGGCGACTCAAGCGCCCGGGATCGATAACAAGGGGACGATGTTTTCCTACAGCCCCGGCCAGGTTTACCGCTGCTGCCAGCACAACGTTTCGCACGGCTGGCCTTACATGAGCGAGGAATTGTGGCTGGGCACGGCGGATCGCGGTCTCTGCGTTTCGCTTTACAGCGCGAGCGAAGTGAAGGCGATGGTTGGGGATCAAGTGCCTGTGTCGATTCGTGAAGAGACGGATTATCCATTCAGCCAAACCATTCGTTTTGAAGTGTCCCCGGAAAAATCGGTGGAATTTCCGCTCTACCTCCGACTGCCCGGTTGGTGCGCCCGCCCTTCGGTGAAGGTGAACGGCAAAAGTACGAAGTTCGACGCAGGCAAAGGTTACGCGATCATCCGTCGCGAATGGAAGAAGGGGGACACGGTGAGCCTGAACCTGCCGATGCAGTTTGAGGTTCAGCGCTGGGAAAAGAACCACAACGCCGCTTCGGTCAACTATGGCCCAATCACCTTCGCGCTCAAGATCAAGGAGCGCTGGGAAAAAGCGGGGGGACTCGCGAATTGGCCCGATTACCAGGTCTTTCCGGAAAGTGCATGGAATTACGCGCTGGTGTTGAAGAAAACTCCCGCCAACTCATTCCACTTAGTAAAGAACCGATCGACCTCGGTGACGAATCCTTTCACGCCCGCGACAACGCCTTATGTGGTGGAGGCTGAGGCGAAGAAAATTCCCGAATGGAAGGTCGATGCGCTCGGGCTGGTCGGCACATTGCAGGAGAGCCCGGTGAAAACTGATGCACCAGTTGAGAAAGTGACCTTGATCCCGATGGGTGCCGCGCGGTTGCGGATTTCATCGTTCCCGGTGGCAGCTACCGGATCGGAAGGCCACGAATGGGCTGCGGCCAAATAAAATGGCGAAGGCGGCATTTGGTGGGATTTAATGGATTAACGCGAGCCGCCTTCTTCCAAGAGAATTGAAATTCTCTCAGTGAAGGAAAATCGTCCGGGGCGCTGCGCCAGGCAATCAGCGCCTGCCCTGATTGGTTATGCGGTGAGAGGCTGAAGGTGGCCAGCGGCTTTAGATTTTAGCGGGATGCGATTGAACTTGAACCGCCTGCGGATTATGAATGGGGCATGAACAGCAGTGACTGGCCCGAACAATTTCGAAAGGTTTACGACGCCGCAACGCAACGGTACCAGGCAGGAGAACGGACACCGGCGAAGCTCTTTAGTGAAGGGGACCTGAAGTTTTTGGCGGGAATTGGCTGCACCGCGCAGGAACTTTTTGACTTTATCGATGACCTGGCGCGATATGGCGAACCGGATTTCCAAACGACACTGCTGGTCACCGGCGTGCGTCGCGCCTATTTCATGATTGAGCAGAATGGGGTAGCGAGCAAAACCGTTATTTCCATGGATGACCTTCCCGCCAAGCGCGATGAGGTGGATGGGATTGCCTGGCTGCCGCGACTGATTGAAAAAGCGCGGGCGAAACTGCGCGGTGAAATGCCGGCGGATTTGATGTACGGCTGCGGTGGGGACCGCCCCTTTCTCCGGGAGATGAACATGGAACTTTCGGA
>JBQCGE010000253.1:0-3105 GCA_051955955.1 Verrucomicrobiota bacterium | reverse complement strand
TGCCGGCCAATTTACGCAGGTGGGGAGCAGCAATCGCGTAAATATTGCGCGTTTGAACTTTGATGGCTCGCTTGATAGCGGATTCGACCCTGGCATTGGGCCGGATGGACCGATTTACACGATTGGGGTTCAAAAAGATGGCCAGGTGCTGATCGGCGGCGCATTCAACAATGTTAACGGCTTCAGCACTCCCGGGATTGCCCGATTGAATGGGGACAAAACGGTTCCCGCGACGGTTGAGCTTTCGGACATCTCGATTTTGGACGGCACGCTCATTTTCGACTTTAATACTGTGGCGGGTTCGGTATATACCGTGGAAACCAGTTCGGATTTAAAGACCTGGGAGACGTTACGAACGATTACCGCGAATGGCGACAATACCCAATTTACGGAACAGGTGGGGAATAACCGGAAGCTCTTTTACCGCATCCGCCTGGCCCAATAATTAGATTTAGAACAGAGAGAAATACTTTAATATGCACGTGTTCCAAGGCTCAAATCGGCAGAAGAAACATAGCTACATCCCGAGACGATTCGGACTCGCTTTGGCGATGATCCTCACGACCCTCCTGTGTCAAATTTCGCTGCTCGCGCAATCCGCCGGGACATTTCGGTTCAGTTCACAGGATTATGAAGTGGGAGGGTTTGAAACTGGCCTTAGAGTGGAGACTCCACGAAGCATTCCCGGGGCTCAAATCACTGTCGTTCGCGAAGGTGGTGCGACGGGACGAGTGCTTGTCGATTACTATACAACGAATTCCACCGTAACTAATTTTAACAATATCTCGGGGACATTGGTTTTTGATGATTACCAAATGAGCAGCAGCTTTATTGTTTCCACGCCTACCCTTATTCCTGACCGTACTGACACAAACTTTAACCAAATCAACTTGCCGCCTATTGAAACTATTCAATTGGTTCTGACAAATGCGCGTCCAGCTATTGGGGAAGATCCTACAAGAGTAGCGCCCTCAATATCCCAAAATGGCAGCCAGGCAATTTTGCAGGTAATGCCAAATGCAGAAGGGTATGGTTTCAATTTTGAGAGAAGAAAATGGAGGATCAGTGAACAGGGAATTAGTTATGATCCCACGAATAGAACGGGTATTGCACGCGTTTGGGTTAGCTACTCATTCCCGGGAAATGTAAGTGTCAGTTATCGCATTAATTGGCTTCCTCCGGAAAATGAGAACAATCGTTTTCCACTGGAGCCGGGCTCGGATTACGCGAGTCCTGATACAGAAGAATTTCACACGGCGGATTATATCCCAGTAACTGGAACATTATCGTGGGCTCCTGGTGATCCAGCATACAAGTCAATCGACATTCCCATCATTAATGACGATGAAGTTGAATTTAATGAGGACTTTGAGGTAGAGCTATTTGATCCACAACCGAGTGATGGGGACGACCGCGCCACCTTAGGTCATGTTTGGCGCGCGACTGTGACGATCATGTCAGATGACCAGTTTGGTTACATTTTTAACGATGGTACTGACCTAAGCTGGCAGGGTTATTACGGCGGTGAACAACCAGCAGGTGCAGTGGATCGCACATGGAATCCTGATTATTTTCAGCATACTGATCCCCCTTATAATTCGACACCGGGGGCAAACAATACTGTCCATGCAATTGTTGCGCAGCCGGACGGCAAGACCATCATTGGGGGCGATTTCACAGCGGTCAACACGCGCAACCGCAACCGTATCGCTCGAATGAACAACGATGGTTCACTGGATCGCTCATTTAACCCTGGAACTGGTGCGGACGGGAGTGTGAATTCTGTCGTTCTACAACCCGATGGTCGGGTTATCATTGGCGGTGGATTTACGTCATTTAATGGGACGCAGCGTTATGGTATTGCCCGGCTTCAGCAAAATGGGTTGCTTGATACATCCTTCAATCCTGGCCTCGGTGCGAATGGCGTGATTCGGGCAATGGCTCTCCAGAACGATGGCAAGCTGTTGATCGGTGGCGACTTCACCATGATCAACGGGACCAACATGAACTATGTAGCCCGCCTAAATTCGAATGGAACACTTGATACGAGTTTCAATCCTGGTGTTGGGCCAAACGGTCCGGTTAATTCACTGGCGGTCTATTCAGGACCACTCTTCATTGATCGTACCGCTTCTGGTGGCCCAGCGGAAGATCGCTTCATGGTCGATACGGGCAGTAAGAAGGTATCACTGACCATCGATTATGATTTTCTAAACATTCCAGATACTCTTCGTGTTTATTACGAAGGCGTGCCAATTTACGACAGTGGTTTGGTAAATGGGACTAACACTGTAACCATTCCATACTCGGGTAACTCATCGGTTCTGGAAATCGTCATGAATGAAGGGAGTGGGTTTTTCGGCACGGTTTGGTTCTATTCGCTCCGAATTGATCCGGATGTTGATCCTCGCCCCGTGATTGGCGGGTCCTTCACAGAAGTGGCTGGCCAAAGCCGTCGTTCAGTTGCTCGTTTGAACCTGGACGGAACCCTGGACACAACGTTCAATCCGGGCACGGGTGCAGATAACGCTGTTTATGCTGTTGCGAAGCAGGGCAACAAAGTCCTGATGGGCGGGGGTTTCAACAGCGTTGATGAACGGAGCAGAAACAGCATTGCGAGGTTAAATGAAGATGGGTCGCTCGACACATCCTTTGATCCTGGCCTGGGGGCAAACGATGACGTTTACAGCATCAAGGTTCAGGAAGACGGAAAGGCGATGATTGGTGGTCTATTTACTTCCTATAACTCGACACGGCGCATGGGTTTGGCTCGCCTCGACTTTACTGGGAAGTTGGATACGAGTTTTCTGGATACGGCTTATAATCAATTCGCGGGCTTGCCGAAGGTTTATGATTTCGAGCCTGAAAATTTTGTTCGGGCAATCGATTTCTATAAAGTCACTAACTACTACCTAACCAATATCACCATTTTAGTCACGAACGCTGCCGATACGAATCTCGTCGCGACAAATATTCTCGACATGGTTCCTGCGGTTTTTGATCGCGTGTTGATCGGTGGCAAATTCCAACGTGTTGGTGGTGGGTTCACTGGGGATAACCAGCATAATAATGCTGCTTTTGGTCTGGTAGATGATCGCCAGCCTA
>JBQCGE010000252.1:0-4728 GCA_051955955.1 Verrucomicrobiota bacterium | reverse complement strand
TCGATAGCTGGGGGCATCAGATCGGCAAAAACATGTATGTGTATAAACCAGATGGGGGGAAGTGGCAGCTTTACATGTTTGATCTCGATTGGTTGATGTTGGTCTCAAATGGGGCGGGCTATGGCACACAAAGCTCACTCTTTACCTCGAATGATCCAACCGTGAGCCGAATGTATAACCATCCTCCGTTCCGTCGCGCCTACTTCCGAGCAGTGCAGGAGGCGGTCAATGGACCATTTAATCCCGAAGATTACGGACCTGTAATGGATGAGAAGTATGAAATGCTCGTGGCCAATGGTGTTCGATTTTGTGATGGGCGGAGTCTGACCGCGCCGACTGCCTTGAAAACCTGGTTTAATAATCGGCGTGCCTATTTGCTGAGCCAGGTGCCCGCAGCAGTATTTACGGTGGACCAGGCTCCTGAAATAACTGCTGCAAGCAATCCAATCTTACTCAGTGGAACGGCTCCCATTGAGGTCCAAACGATCTTGGTGAATGGCAATCCCCAACCCATTACCTGGGGTTCGGTATCGCAATGGAGTTTGAAGTATGAAGTGAACGCTGCTCGGACGACCTTGGAAATTGTGGGAGCAGATCGATTGGGGAACGCAGTGCCGGGTGCCAGCAATGTTGTAGTCGTGAATTACACCGGGCCGATTTCAGGATATCCCAAGGTGGTGGTAAACGAGTGGATGGCGAAGAATAACTCGACCATCGCGGATACCAGTTCTGGTTCGCCGAAGTTTGATGATTGGTTTGAGCTCTATAATGCAGGGAATTCGACTGCGGATATTTCGGGGTATTATCTGACGGACAATTCGACGATGCCATTTCAGTTTAAAATCCCGGATGGAGTTACGATTCCGGCGGGTGGACGATTGTTCGTCTGGGCGGATGGGGAGGTGAACCAAAATACAGGAGGGGATTTGCACGTGAATTTCCAGCTCAGCGCGGATGGCGAGAGCATTGCACTATTCGCGCCCGACGGAACCGAGATTGATCGGATTACATTTGGAGCGCAACTGGCGGATGTGAGCGAGGGACGCTGTCCGGATGGTTCGACGAATAATGTGCGATTCAGTAGGAGCACGCCGCGAACTGCGAATAGCTGCGCGGCGCCTCCGACCTTGCAAAGGATTGAATGGGTGAATGGAAAAGTGAACTTCAACTGGAGCGTGACGCCCGGTTTCAGCTTTACGGTGGAATACAAAGAGAACCTGAGTGATAGCGCGTGGGTGCAGGAAGGCGGAGTGATTCAGGCCGAAGGAGCAACGTATTCCCTTTCCATTGATCCAACGGTGAATGGGCACCGTTTCTACCGCCTGAAGCTGCTGTAATTTCTGGGCAATATTGAGCAAGAGTAATCAAGGCCATTTAAGCCTTGGAATATTTTGTTTTTGGCTTAAATGGATGTGTAACAACAAGGAAAACCATGAAGAAATTATCCCTTGCAATCACTTTGCTGCTCGCATCCCAGGTTTTTGCCGCAGATTGGCCCCAATGGAGAGGACCTGAGTTCACCGGCAGTTCGCCGGAAAAAGGTTTGCCGGGGAAATTTGAGAAGAGTTCGGCTGCATGGGTGCTCGATATGCCCGGCCCGAGCGCGTCGACACCGGTCATTTTCGAGGATTCGGTTTATATCACAACCACGGATGAAAAAACGAAGACGCTGCATGCCATGAGCGTGGATCGCAAAACGGGAAAAGTGAAATGGGATAAAACCATTGGAGAGGGGCTCATCGCCCATGATAATATGAGCAACTTCGCCGCCCCTTCTGCCGTGGCGGATAAGGATCGTGTTTACTTCTTCTTCAGCAATGGTGAACTGCGGGCCTTTTCACATGACGGTGAAGAACTTTGGGCGAGGGATATTACGAAGGACTATGGTGACTTCGCTTTTCAATGGACCTTTTCATCGAGCCCTTTGCTTTATGGCGGGAAACTTTATTTACAGGTGCTGCAGCGGGACGAGCCGGTTCACGGACGCGGCAAACAGAAGGGAGAATCGTACCTGCTGGCAATGGATCCAGCCACAGGGAAGACCCTTTGGAAGGTAGTGCGACCGAGTGACGCGGTACAAGAATCGCACGAAGCCTATAGCACACCGATGCCATACGAATGGAAGGGACGGAAGGAATTGCTCATTGCAGGTGGCGATTGCCTGACGGGGCACGACCCGGAAACCGGCAAAGAACTTTGGCGATGGGGCACATGGAATCCGAACAAGATTTCGCATTGGCGGCTGGTGCCATCCCCCGTGGCGGGTAAGGGAATCATCCTCGCCTGCGCACCGAAAGGTGATCCAATCTATGCGATCAAAGCAGGCGGAAACGGGAAGTTGGATGATTCATGGATTGCCTGGAAAACAGATCAACATCGCGAGCTGAGCAGCGACGTGCCCACGCCTGCCTTCGCCTATGGTGATTTTTTCATCCTGGGCGATGGACGCCGCACCCTCTCGCGAGTTGAGCCTGCGACTGGCAAAATCAAGTGGAGCATGGAAGTGCCTGGCCGCAAAAAACTGGAATCGTCACCCACCGTGGCAGATGGCAAAGTCTATTTCATGAACTTCGGTGGAGATTTGACCGTGGTTGATGCGGAAAAGGGTGAACTCATTGCCACAATCCCGATGGGGGATTCCGGCGATGATAAAATCCGATCCACTGTTGCAGTTGCGGACGGACATCTCTTCATTCGCACGAATCACAAGCTTTATTGTATTGGCGCGAAGTAGGCGATTTCGATTTCTGGCAAATTGACTTTGGAGCGAAGGTGCGCCAATCTTTGCTCCCGAGCGCGGAAGGGTGGCTGAGTGGTTTAAGGCACCTGACTCGAAATCAGGCGTAGGGGCAACCCTATCGTGAGTTCGAATCTCACCCCTTCCGCCATTTTTTTTACGCGCGATCGACAGCGAGGCGAAGCGCTTCTTCCCAATCGGGCAATTGCACCCCAAACTGCTTCTTGAGCTTAGAGCAATCGAGCACGGAAAAAGGCGGGCGTTTAGCAGGAGTGGGGTATTCGGAAGTCGGGATGGGAGCAACGGTCTGTGTGCGGCCTTCCGTTTCGGGCATTAATTCAATGATGCGCGAGGCAAAGCCATGCCAGTTCGTTGAACCCGCGGAAGTGAGGTGATAAATGCCAGAGAGCGCCGGTAAATTTGACCGCCATTCAGGAATGATTGCAGCGGTGGCTTCGGCAATCATGCGCGACCAGGTGGGCGCACCATATTGATCATTTACCACGCGAAGATTTTTTCCTTCACGAGCGAGCCGCTGCATCGTGAGCAGAAAATTGTGACCGCGCAGACCGTAAACCCAGGCGAGCCGCAAAATAAGATAATGGCCGTTGACCTTTTGAATCGCGTGTTCACCTTCGAGCTTTGATCGGCCGTAGGCGCCAATTGGATTTGGAGAATCGGTCTCCAAGTAAGGTTCTTTTTTTTGCCCGTCAAAGACGTAATCGGTCGAGTAGTGAATCAGGCCGGTTCCCAACTCCCGAGCGGCTTCGGCGATGATGCCCGGAGCGACACCATTTACCTGCTGGGCAATTTCTGGTTGCGATTCCGCTTTATCGACGGCTGTGTATGCAGCAGCGTTTACGATTAAGTCCGCTCGGCTGGACAGGACAGATTCGCGAAGCGCTTTTGGATCAGTAAAATTTAAATCCGCACTGCCGAGCGATTGAATGGATCCGAGTGGGGCGAGTGTGCGGCGCAGTTCCCAACCGACCTGGCCATTTTTACCGAGCAGCAGGATTTTCATTCAGGCAAAAGCGTTTGTTTAGGCGAAAAGCCGGTCGGCGGGAATGTTGTCGAGCGCAAGCCCCTTCTGATCTTTTTCGGATAAAATGGGATCGGTGATCGGCCAGTTAATTCCGACCTTGGGATCGTTCCACAGCAGGGTCATTTCATCCTTAGGCGAATAAAGCTGAGTGCATTTGTAGTGGAAAAGGGCACTTTCACTCAGCACGACAAATCCGTGAGCAAATCCGGGCGGAATATAGAACTGCCGCTTGCTTTCACCAGTGAGGTGGACGCCGTGCCAGCGTCCGAAAGTTGGGGAGGAGCGTCGCAGATCCACGGCAACATCGAAAACTTCACCTTCCAGGACCGTCGCGAGTTTCCCTTGGGAGTTTGGATTCTGAAAGTGCAGACCGCGCAAGGTGCCGCGCTGTGAGCGGCTCAAATTATCCTGAACGAAAGGGCCTGCCAGGCCATTCTCCGCGTAACGCTGCTGGTTCCAAAGCTCAAAAAAAAAGCCGCGGGCATCAGCGAAAATTCGTGGCTCAAACATGATCAAACCAGCCAGGTCAGAGTGGGTTACTTTCATCCGGTTAAATATTGCCGTTGGAAGATGCGGAAAAAGCCAAGTGAAGAAAACAAAAAAATTCGCCGATGAAAATCATCGGCGAATTCATAAAGGACGTTTGAACTTCAGATTAAACCGTGGGTTTAGCGCTGGGGCGGAAGCGACGATAAGCCGCAAAGCCAGCGGGCATCAGTGAACCCGCGAGTGTATAAGCCGCAGGTTCAGGGACGGGGACGAAGTTTGCGGTAAAATTATCGTATGTAGCAAACCCACCAGGAGTTCCGCCGCCAGAAAAGCCAATTCCGAGCAATTTACCGGCATCCGTAGCAGTAGCGGTATAATTCAACGAGAAAGGAGACATGGTGCCACTGATCAGGTCGGAGTTGCTGTTCAGGACGCTAAATCCGGTTAAATCAGAATT
>JBQCGE010000251.1:0-5913 GCA_051955955.1 Verrucomicrobiota bacterium | reverse complement strand
GTCGGTTTTCCGGCGTTCAATATCGCGGATACCGCAATCTGCACTGGGGTTGGTTTGCTGCTGCTGATTTCCTGGCGGCAGGAAATGCAGGGGGACCGCTCGGCCAAAGTTGGGGAAGCGTAAGGGTTCGTCGGGTTCATGACTGAACCGATCTATTTGGCCGGGTGCACCGCGAGCGGGAAGTCCGCGGTGGCGCTGGAACTTGCTCGGCGGTTGAATGGGGAAATCATCAGCGTCGATTCAATGCAGGTCTATCGTGGCCTGGATATCGGTACGGCAAAACCTTCGAGAAGTGAGCAATCTGAAATCCCGCATCATTTGATCGATGTGGCTGATTTAGCGGAGAGCTTTGATGCCGCCCGTTTCGTTCGCCTCGCTGAGCAAGCTGAGGAATCAATTCTCGCGCGAGGCAAACGTGTGATTTACTGCGGCGGAACAGGACTTTATTTCAAAGCGCTGGTTGCGGGTGTTGGCAGCGCACCACCTGCGGATGCCAAAGTTCGGAAGGAGTTGAGTGCCCTGGATCGGAAGGAAATGCTGCTGGAATTGGAGGCAAAAGATCCTGAGACATTCGGCAAAATTGATCAGGGGAATCCACGACGACTCATCCGTGCCCTGGAGGTGATTCGACTTACGGGCAGGCCTTTTTCCGAGTTTCAGTCGGATTGGAAAGCGGAGCAGGGGGGCATCTGGTTTGGACTCGAACGGCAGCGGGAGGATTTAGTTGAGCGGATTAACCAAAGAGTCGATGCAATGTTTGAACAAGGTCTGTTGGAGGAAACCCGGGGTTTAATGGAACGCGGATTAGAACGGAATCCAACTGCAATGCAGGCGATTGGTTATCGGCAGGTTGTGGAGCATTTAAGAGGCGAACGCGGTCTGCCGGAAACAATCGAGTTGGTGAAAATTAAAACGCGCCAATTCGCCAAGCGTCAGAACACCTGGTTCAAGCGGCAGCTCGAATTGGAATGGTTGCCAGTCAACTCCGATGAGACCCCGGAAACCGTAGCGAAAAAGATTTTGAGTTCGCTGGAGTAATTTAACCGCCTGCGACGATGCGGACAATTTCGAGGCGGTCCCCTGAGTTGATGATTCGCGAGCGAAATTCAGAGGGGGCTACGGCTTCACCGTTATGCTCCACGACGACGCTACGGGGTAGAAGTTGCTGGGCGAGCAGAAAGGCTTCAATGGAGCAGGGGAGTTGCGCTTCGGTTTTGCGTCCGTTGGCGATAATGTAAGCGGGTTCGTTCATGCGCAAAGTGCCTGGTCCCAATCCTTCCAAACCGGTTCGTACCCGAGGGTTTCAAGGAACGCCGCGATCTGCTCGGGAGAACGTTCGTCCGCAATATCGAATTGGCCGGTCGCATTTGTTTTTCGCCCGGGAATGGCAGCAGGCTGGGAATTTTCGTTGAGCGGAAGAATGCGCCCGCGCTGGGTGATGTGAAGATTTTCGCGGCCCGCCCCGGTATACCCTCCCGGTTCGGTGTGGCTGCCTGCGCTGATATGAGTGACGCCGAGGGTGAAAAGACCGTTACGTAACGCAGCGGGTTCACGCGTGGACAAGACCAGTCCAACGTCCGGGAAAACCAGGCGCAGCGCGCAAAGGAGTTGAACCAATTCGCGGTCACGCAAGTGCGTGAGCGGTTGAAATTCACCCGCATGTGGCCGAAGCCGCGGGAGGGAAATGCTCAATTGGGATTTCCAGCAATGACGCAGGAGATGATCGGCGTGAAAAGCCAGGCTGATTGCTTCCCGCCGCCAATCGGAAAGTCCGTAAAGTGCGCCGATGCCAAGCCGACGAAAGCCGGCTTCGTATGCGCGTTCCGGAGTATCGAGCCGCCAATCGAAATTGCGCTTGGGGCCCGCTGTGTGAACCTGGCCGTAAACCTCGCGGTCGTACGTTTCCTGATAAACCACGAGACCTTCCGCGCCTGCGGCGACGAGGGGTTCGTATTCGGCGGTTTCCATCGGGCCGACTTCGAGCGAAACCGCCGGGAATTCCCCGCGACAAACGCGGATGCTGTCTGCGAGGTAATTGTTTGAAACAAATTTTGGATGTTCACCTGCGACCAGCAGCAAATTACGGAAACCATGACGGGCCAGTTCGCGAACTTCGGCTCGCACCTGCTCCAGGGAAAGAGTGACACGAAGGATCGGGTTGTCGCGTGAGAAGCCGCAGTATTTGCAATTATTGATGCATTCGTTCGAAAGATAAAGCGGAGCGAAGAAGCGCATCACTTTGCCGAAACGTTGCTGGGTAATTTTGCGCGAAAGTTCGGAAAGGGGCTTCAAAAATTCTCCTGCGGCCGGGGAAATCAGTGTGGCAAAATCGTCAATGGTGAAAGTCCCACTTGCGAGGAGGCGTTCGACATCGTGGGACTGCGCTCCCTTTGAGCGGGCAATGAGCTGGTCAATCGGCAGTTGCTTAAAAGCAGACGAAAACGTCACGAACGCAAAGTAACAAAGAGAAACGACGGGGCAAGTAACGGATCGAATTATGGCGAATTGTTGTGGAAGGCTCGCGTCGGCAAACCTTCGTCAGAGACCTGTATCCGGCTTAATCAGTTGATCGACCGCATCGAGCAACAGGTCGGCTGGGTAAGGCTTGGGGATGAAGCGGTCGGGCGTGACTGGACAACGCTGAACAAACTCATTGCTAATCGTCCCGCTCATCAGGATGGTACGGATTCCCGGGACGGCTTTCTTGAATTCTTCGATTAGTTCAAGCCCATTCATTGATCCCATGATGCAGTCGGTAATCAGCAGCGATGGCTTAATTGAGGATTCCTCAAGAAACTTTAAAGCAGAAGAGGGATCATTGAAAACACGGGCGCGATAGCCGCGAAAACTCAGAATCGTGCTCGCCATCTGAGCCAGGGCGGATTCGTCATCCACAATGTAGATGCACTCCTCGGGTTGAGTGCCAGGTTCCATGCGATCTGCGACTAATCTCGTTTAAACCGGTAAGAAGCGCAATCAATTTAACGGCGTTGGAGGTCACGTTTTCTGCAGCCGGGAGTTATAACTTGGCTCGGATGAACAAAAGAAACGAGAGCGGTGTGTCCCCGTAAGTGGATTCGAGCCGATCCGGGATGATGAAAATACTGCCCGACCCGCCAACTCCGAAACGGACTTTTTGCCAGTTTGCGAAGTCGAAGATATAACCAGCCGTCAACTTGCCCACGTCGAACACTTCGCCGTGGAATGGATCTCCGTGTTCGAATAGTTCATCCTTTTGGACGTATTCGGCGCGTCCAAAGATCGTGTGAGCAGAGTGGTTGAGCACGGATTCAACGAGTACCGCATTCAGGTCAGGACCGGGATGTTGGAAGTTCCTACCCCATGCGAGAGTGGTTTGCCAATTGTATCCATTCCAGGCGTGATGATACGAAAGAGAAGCAGTTAATCGCTCTACGTTTCGATCGGGCTCCAATTCCTCCGGGCTTTGAATGTTCCCATAGCTCACTTGCATCGACCAATTTTTGGTTGGGTTGTAAGTTAATCGACCCGAATAGGAATCGAAGCGAGGGCGGTCAAAATCCCATCGATGTTCATCCGGTTCACGACCTGTGAATACAGAGGCGTCGATTTTCAGATCTTTCCAAATATAACCCAGTGTCACTACTCCAAATGTTATGTGGGTGGAGTCCAGCCAGTGATGCGTAATGGGTGCCTCAGGATTGTCCGCTCCCGAAAAACGATGCATGAACGTTGCCGGCCCGAGCGCAGGTTCACCTGGATACCCGGCATAAACGAAAGCGGAACTACTTTCGTTAAGTGGTAAACTATAAGTGGCGGCAAGTTCCATAAATAGATCATGCGGGTGTTGGCGATCTATCAAGGCCGTTTTCCCATCGGCGGTTTCGCCCGTCTGCAAGAGTTCCGGATAACCATTCTTGCCAATTGTGGCAGGTTCCAGCGACAGCATCGTTCTCATGCCCAGGGTGCCATTTCCGAGGGGGTGCTGGGCCATGCCCATGAACATATTTGCACTCAGAAATTTTTCATCTCCACGGGGTCCTCCCTGGTGATCGTAAACCCCAAATGCAAACCCGTGGAACATGAACATCCAATCCCCCTTCATATAATGCCATCCCCCCATGGGAGTTGCTTCGGGTTGCCATGCCGTGCCGGAAGCTTCACGGGACATGGGGTATAAACCATAAAAACCATGCATAGAGCTCATCGAGTGGTCCATTCCCCCAGGTTGACTCGAAGCGGCTTCCCCATGTGCCATGGTGGCATGGTGGGTATGCGCAGAAGAAGGAGAGTTGGAACTTTGCTGGCCTCGGCAGTGCAAGAATGCCAGGTCCAGGAAGATAAGCGCGCCACAGATTGAAATCTGACGCAATTTAGATCTCCTCATAAGAGGATTTTTATAGCTGACTCAAAAATTGAGCACAAGATGAGCACTGTTCTTTATGAGTGACGGAATGAAATAAAAAAGGCGTGGATTGCTCCACGCCTTTGAAAATTCGAGCTACGGCTTAATACCGGTAATGCTCCGGCTTGTATGGGCCGTCCTGCGGTACGCCTAGATAATCCGCCTGCGATTTTGTAAGTTTGGTGAGCTTGACCCCGATCTTTTCCAGGTGCAGTCGGGCGACTTCCTCATCCAGTTTTTTAGGAAGGCGGTAGACGTTCGGCTTGTAGGAATCCTTGTTCCGCCAGAGGTCGAGCTGGGCAAGCGTCTGGTTAGTGAAGGAGTTCGACATAACGAAGCTCGGGTGGCCCGTGGCGCAACCGAGATTCACCAGACGACCTTCGGCGAGCATGAAAATGGAGCGGCCATCCTCAAACGTGTATTGATCGACTTGCGGTTTGATTTCGATTTTTTGCACGCCGGGATGATTGTTCAGGCGGCCCACCTGGATTTCATTATCGAAGTGGCCAATGTTACAAACAATCGCCTGGTCCTTCATCTTGAGCATGTGCTCGAGGGTAATGATATCCTTGTTTCCAGTGCAGGTGACGTAAATGTCTGCATGGCCAAGCGTCTCTTCGACGGTTGTGACTTCGAATCCTTCCATCGCGGCCTGCAGCGCGTTGATTGGATCGATTTCAGTGACAATCACGCGAGCACCGAAGCCACGGAGCGAATGGGCTGAACCTTTGCCCACATCGCCGTAACCGCAGATGACGGCCACTTTGCCAGCGACCATGACGTCCGTGGCGCGTTTGATGCCGTCCGCCAGCGAT
Source organism: Verrucomicrobiota bacterium (assembly GCA_051955955.1). GTDB lineage: Bacteria > Verrucomicrobiota > Verrucomicrobiia > Limisphaerales > SXQI01 > DASVNK01. The sequence continues at coordinate 714 of JBQCGE010000251.1, read as the reverse complement.
TCGCGGCAGCCGTAAAGATTATCGAATTTGGATTTCGTGACAGAATCGTTCACGTTGATCGCGGGAACGAGCAATTTGCCGGCCTCGAGCATCTGGTAAAGGCGATGAACACCAGTGGTCGTTTCTTCCGAAACACCACGCCATTCCTTCACCAATTCATGCCACTTGAACGGATTCTCAGCTTTCACTTCCTTAAGCAGATCTTTGATAATCTGCTCTTCCTTGCTGCCGCTCGGAGTGTTGACCCAATCGCTGCCTTCTTCGAGTTCGTAACCTTTATGAATGAGCAGGGTGACGTCCCCGCCGTCGTCAACCACGAGTTGCGGGCCTTTGCCGCCAGGATGATTGATTGCCTGGAGCGTGCACCACCAATATTCCTCGAGCGTCTCACCCTTCCATGCGAACACGGGCACACCTGCCTTGGCGATGGCGGCGGCAGCATGATCCTGGGTCGAAAAGATATTGCAGCTCGCCCAACGCACGGAAGCGCCGAGCGCGACCAGCGTCTCGATCAGTACCGCTGTTTGAATCGTCATGTGAAGCGATCCGGTTACACGAACGCCGGCAAGCGGCTTGCCTGCAGCGTACTTCTCGCGAATCGCAATCAAACCGGGCATCTCTTTTTCCGCAACGATGATTTCCTTGCGGCCCCAATCAGCGAGGCTGAGATCCTTGACTTTGAAATCGGCGCCACTGGTGCGGGCCGTAGAGATT
>JBQCGE010000250.1:0-12456 GCA_051955955.1 Verrucomicrobiota bacterium | reverse complement strand
AATCGGGACCAATGCCCCGGCTCCATAAGGAATAGCTCGTAGGGGCAGTAGCATGGTTATTGTAGACGCCAACAAAGTAAGTTCCAGGCTCCAGTGGCCTTCCCATCCCCACTGCAAATACCCGACCATCTTCGTTCGAGCCGTCGAGCGCGGATTGACTGCGCCTGGTCCAATCTTGAGCTGGCAGCCACTGAGCGTTGGTCGGCCATGAAGTAGCGCCACCCGGCTGGCTCCATGGAGTCGTTTGCAAGGTGCTCGGCAATCCTTCGCGGCGGATGACCATGCGCGGTGTTCCATTGGTTACGTTTACGAGGCGCAAATCCCATCCCATGGCATTAGTGGGAATCACGACTCGGAAGTATCGCCAGGTTTGGGCACCCTGGTTCGTGATGCTGGAGGTTTCATTATCAAAACCAAGGGTAGTTGTACCGCTTGCATTCAACCGGAGCGTATAACTTGCATTCGTGAACACGGTGCTCGAAGTCTGCCGTGCTTTGACCACCAATGTGTAAACGGTGTTGCTCGGGCTCCCAATATTAATCAACGTGGGGTGAACATAGATTGCACTGGTTTCGCCGCCTTCGTTTCCGTAAGTCTCTGAACTGACAATTCCCAGCCCAGCGCCTGGATACGGAGTGGAGGTGCCTTGACGCAACACCATCACCGGATTTCCGGATCGATTTTCGAGGCGCGCTTCCATGCCGAGAGTTCCCGCCGGAACGCTAAATTGATAAATCTGGGAATCGCCTGCGATTAGACTATTTGTTTCAACAATGTCCGTGAAACCGAGCTGGCCCAAATTCCGAACCGGAGCCGAACCAAGACTTGTAATCGTAAAATCACTCGTGTCGAAGCCAATACTTCCTGGTTGTGGCGATTGACCTTCGCTTATAACCGCAAGGTAATAAGTTCCCTCGGTTAAATTAGTGAACCCCGATTGAGGCAGTAAGAGGAAAATTTCATCTCCTCCCTTTGTAACTTTGCGCCCGGACGAAGTGTAAAGTGAGCCATTCGATGAAGTGGCCACATTAGGCAAAGTATCCTTTGAAACCAGCAACAATCCCTCACCAGAATCCATTTGCAGCCGTGTTTTCCAATTAGGCGTGCCAGCGGGCACGTCAATTCGGAAATAAGCCACCTCCCTTGGGGTTAAATTTGTTACATGCGTCGTGCCGCCATTAAAGGCCAATGGAGTCACAGGGATGCTCATGTTTTGGCCAATGCCGCGGCTCGAAATGGTATAGGACATCAAGTCCGTGTCTGCACCCTGAACCGAAATGTAGTAGCGCCCTGGCTCGAGCGGGCGTCCCATGCCCATAGCGAGTATGCGTCCGCTTTCATTAATTCCATTCACGTCGCGCACCCTCTCGGTCCAGTCGGACCCAGCGCTCCACTTCATTCCGGACGGCCAGTTGGTTTGATCCGGTTTGACTGAAAGTCCATTTTCCAATGGAAGGAAATCGCGGCTGACTAATAATTGCGGCCTGCCTGAAATGACGTTGGTCAACCGAATATCCCAGCCTTGAGCACCCGGCGGCACATCGACATAGAAATATCCTCCGTGGTCCCCCGGCTGGTCCGTGATCGTCAGTGAACCTCCATCGAACGGCACAGCTTCAGGACGAATCGCATCCACATGGAGGGTGTAAGTCGCGTCCGGGTAGGTGCGGGATAACTGCCGGGCCTTGACCATGATCGTTTCGGTTGTGCCCGGATCGGCCACAGTAATGAATGTTCCAGCAATCGACCCGTCATTCTGCCCGCCGTCATTGCCATAGACATCCACTCCGCTCGACCCACTCGCCAAGCCTGGATCAGCCAACTCGACTGTTGCTCGTGAGACTGCAACCGGGTTCCCAGTCACGTCGGTCAACGTGATCCAGAAACCAAGAACGTTCGGTTCCGGTCGGAAATGATAGGCTATTGAATCACCTCCCGCCAAAGCTCCATTCACGACAATGTTTGTCGCTCCGAGAGTGCCGATGAATTGCTCGGGCATCTCTCCCAAAGTCTCGATTACATAATTTGCGTCGCCGCTTCCAATATGAGTCGAATCGGCAGGAGCGATCCCTTCGCCGACAACCCCAAAGTAGTAAGTTCCCGCCGGGATCACGTTTGTTCCTCGGGGTGGAAGGATGCTCAGCCATTCCTGGTCCAACTTCTGCACCGTTTTTCCGGCGCTGCCAATAAGCGAACCATTCGGCGTGGCGGTCACGTTTGGGAGGGTTTCATTTGCCGCGATTAACATAGCTTCACCGGAAAGCATCTTGAGGTGTACTTTAAAACTGCGGCTACCCTCCGGAACCTGGACCGAATAATAATCAACCCAGCGCGGCGGAACGGAATTGGTAAAGCTGTCTCCCTTCCATGAAAGTTGCTTGATCGGAATCACCTGGTTCTCGCCGATCCACCGACTTAATAAACTGAATGAGGCAGGTTGGGCCGAGTTGCCCGGAGTCTGCACACCGATGTAATAGCGTCCCGGTTCAAGCGGACGCCCAAAGCCCATTTGAAGTATCCGCCCATTTTCATTCGTAGTGCCGAGGTTTGGAAACGGCCTGCCGGTCCAATCCGCTCCTGCTGCCCATTGCGCGCGGGAAGCCCAGTTGGTTGCATTCACCGGAATGGTAAGCGTGCTGTTTAAGGAATCGGGCAAAGCGTCCCTGCGCACTACCAGGACGGGTGTGTTCGTTACATTTATCAATCGCAAATCCCAACCGAGCAACGGTGTGTCTGAGTTCGACGCTGGCACGTCCATGACGAAAAATTGCCATAATCCGGGCGGATTGTTTGTCCGTTCGATCGCGACATTATTGAACAGTGGTTCCGCCCGAATTTCGCGTGCGCTCAATGTGAAACCCCCAAGTGAATTACTTGGGTTATAAACGCCAATGTACCAAACGTCCGCCTGGTGACCGGGTTGCTGGAGTATGGTGCCGAGGCTGATTTGGTCGTAATAATTCGCCAGAGCCTGAGTGGGATTGCGTAGCGACCAGGAACTGGGAGCAGCATTGCGCCGGATGGCGATTCGCGCACCTGGGTTCGCGTTCGTGACGGAAAGTTCCCAGCCCAGGCTGCCAAGCTGCTGGTTAATGTCGGTCACTCGGAAAAATCTCCAACCCACTCGGTTCGTGTCGGTGTTCCTGATCGTGTCGATGTAATTGATATCCGTGATGGTGGCAGGACCGTTCTGGAGCGCGAACTGATGCGGCCCTGTTCCCCAGACGGTGATATAAAAGGTTCCGTCGCTCAAAATCGGGGGCACGAGCGTGATGTTATCGGTGACTGTTGTCGTCAACTCAGATAGCGCATCGTTGTAATTTTCGTTCGGCACGAAGTTTCGACGCACACTGACATTTGGATTTCCGTTGGTTGAGGGAATCGCAATCTGCCATGCGATTTGTTGCGCAGGCACCTGCACCTTGTAAGTCGTATAAGGAAAACCGGTAACAATGTTGCTGGCACTCTGGCCATATTCCAACTCGATGATTTGTTGCTGGCGCGAGTCGAGGCGGTTGGTCGTTCCGGGAGCGCCTGCAATTCCGACTAGATATTGCTGTCCACCGGTTAAGTAAGGTGGAACAACGAGTGCCTGCCCGACCTGATTCAATTCATTGACCTGCATGAGCGGCAAACTTGATTTGCGCACCAGGATGTTATTGGTCCCGCCGTTCAGCCAAAGCCGCCACGCAAGCATGTCACTCGTCACCCGTGTGCTGAAAAAGCGCATCCCTTCCGGCCCCATCACAAATTCGCCGCTACTGCTGCTGCCGTCCGCGGCCACTACACCCAGATCCTCCACGTAGGGTGCACCGCTCACCAGGGTCCAGTGACTGTTCGCATTCGCACGGACCAGAACGTACCAGACTTCATTAGGGGCAAATTGAGTGGAACTCAGCACAAACCCATCCGAACCGACTCGTTCAGAACGGTAATCCGCCTGTATTTGCGTGGGCAAAATTCCCCGGCTCAAATAAAGGTTCGCTTCACCATCAATCACCTTCAAAGCGGTGCGCCACGCCCCCAATGCAGGGTTGGCGGTCGTGATCTTGAAGTAGTAATCGGTCGCTGACGCAGTGTAATTGGAACTTACTAACGTGCCTTCCGCCGTTTCGCCGAGGTCCCACGCCAATGACTGGATGGGGTTCGCCTGAAGTGCAAATGAATAGTTCACCTTCGAAGGAGCCCCTGGGGTGGAAAACAACCCCACAAAATAAGAGGATGGAATTCCCTCCGCGGTGAGCAATACGATGGAGTCATTTGTCGTGCTCTGGCTTCGCTTGAAGAATTGAGTGTCGGTCGGTATTTTGCCCCGTTGCAGGTATAAATCCGGAGAAAACGTGGAAGCATTGAGAGCCACTTTTAGTTCCGTGTTGGTTGCCAAATCGAAGCGGAAATATTGCCGGGTGTTCGCATTTATAGAACTGGTTAGCAGTGTCCCGACCGGCTTTGATACGGGCCGGTTCATGCTTCGCATGTCACTGACATTCGCCTCCAAAGAAAGATTGAATGCATGCTTTTGCGAGTTGGAGGGCGTCCGCACGCTCACGAAATAAATCCCGGCCGCGACCTCCGGCTGCTCAAGGTGAATGGCATTAGTCTGCCCCGCGAAGGTCGATGCAAAGTCATAATTGGATTCACTCGCGGCGCTCCCACGCTTCACATAGATCTCGGAAAACGTGGTGCCGTTCCCCGGCAGAACCAGCGAAAAATTTGTCGTGCTCGCATCAATGCTGAAGGAAAGTTCAGTCGAATTTCCCGGTGCGTTGGTTCCGGAATAGATCTGCCCATGGGCAGAGAAAAAGAGGCTGGCGATCAACCCCACAATGTAGACCGCGCGAATAAAGGGCAGTTTTCTCATGGATTCCGTTTTAAATGAGGTTGAAATGGGCAGGTCAGCGCCATTAGCCCTCAATTCTGTTTCGGTAGAAATCCGCCTTCGCTTAAATTTTAACCTTCTTCCCCTCAGGGCTTGTCGAAAAATCGCGCGTGTTGCGCAACACAAGATGCTTGTTTTTCCTGCGCTCCCATGCGTATCAATTCACCACACCAATGAAATTGCCCACGCTTGCTCTCTCGCTGCTTTGCGCCTCAACAGCCCTCGCGCAGAACGCTTCAAAGCCTCGTCTACAAGAGTCGCGCCCGAAACGAGCCACGCCAAACATGGATGGGCATTACAAGTTGGGCCCTGATTCAATGCCTCAGGAGGGTGTGCCGACCGGACATTTTGATGGACCGAAAGTGATACAAAGTGAGGCGTATCCCGGCACCCAGCACACCTACTGGGTTTATGTCCCGGCCCAATACGATCCAGAGAAACCGACGGCATTCATTATCTTCAATGACGGCCAGGCATTTAAAAACGAACCCGGAGACGTGCAGGCGCAATACGTACTCGATAACCTCATTTATCGCCGCGAAATCCCGGTCATGCTCGGCGTTTTTATCAATCCCGGACGACGTCCAGACCAACCCGAACCCACTCCGCGCAATTGGGGTGATCGTGATACGAATCGCCCTGAGGAATACAACTCCTTGAATGATAAATACGCCAGGGTGATCGTTGATGAACTACTTCCTGCCCTGCGCAAAGATTACAACATTTCAACGAATGCGGATGATCACGCCATCGGCGGGGCCAGTTCCGGTGGAATTGCTGCGTTCACTGTCGCCTGGCAACGCCCCGATCAGTTCCACAAGGTATTTTCGTTCGTTGGAAGTTTCGTGAACCTGGGCAATCGCGGTGGACACACCTACCCTGATCTGATCCTGCAGAGCGAAAAAAAGCCGCTCCGTGTATTTCTCCAGGATGGCCGCAATGACAATCGCGCGGATAACCGCAACCCGTCTGACGCAAATCAATTTGATTGGTTCTACCAGAATTTTCGCATGGCGGACGCTTTAACCCGCAAGGGTTATGATGTGAACTATACGTGGGGCATTGGCAATCACGGCCAAAAACAAGGCGGCGCAATTTTCCCTGACATCATGCGCTGGCTCTGGCGCGACGCCCAACCGGTGTCCACCGATCGCAACGACCAGGTGGAGCGCTCGTTTCGGGCAGCGGTTGATTCGCACGACCAACGGCAATCGACTGTAGGTGAAAAAAAGTAAGTTTTCGCCGATTCAACCTTGCACCGTTTCACTCAACTCTGCTAAGCCATTAAGCAGTGTCAGCTTTCGTGAAAATGGATCCCGCTTGTGCTTGAAATCTTGAAGCCTGGTCGATCAGGCTACTTCCTCCTAATCCTGGGAACTCTTCTTTGCGCTTTGGTCACACCGATGACCCACGCGGCGAGGAAAAGTTCCAGTGAATCCACCACTTCGCTCGGTGGGGTTCGCTACGTCTCCATTCAAAAGTGGGCCAGGGCTAAAGGTTTCAAAGTGGTTTGGGACGGGAAAAGCCGCGACTTCATCGTGACCAACGACAAATGGGCAAAATTGGAATTTTCGATCAATTCGAAGAAGGCGGTATTGAATGACAAGGATATTTACCTTTCATCAACAATCGAATCGAGCGGCGCCACTCTCTTCATCAGTGAATTGGATATCGATAAGCTCATTCACCCGATTTTTTATCCGGTTAGCGCCAGGCACAAGGTGCGCACCATTGCGATCGCGGCGGGACATGGTGGAAAAGATCCAGGCTACCAATTAAATAAGCACCAGGAAAAGACATAGACCCTTCTGCTGGCCAAAGCGCTCAAAGATACGCTGGAAGATGCTGGCTTCAAGGTGGTCATGACCCGTTCCTCCGACGTGTTTGTGGATTTGGATGAACAGGCCGATATCGCAAATCGCGCGGGAGCCGATCTCTTTATTACGATTCATTTCAACGCCGCACTCAACGACGACCCGAAAGGGGTCGAAACCTATTGCCTCACTCCCGAAGGGGCGACTTCCACCAATGGCGGCAGACCGGTTCGCGAAGCGGTTGGGAATCGCAATGATTCGCTCAATATGCTGCTCGCCTACCAAGTGCATAAATACCTGCTCCGCAATACTGATTTCGAGGATCGTGGTTTGCGCCGAGCGAATTTCATGGTGCTGCGGAACATTAAAATGCCCGGGGTTTATGTCGAGGGCGGTTTTCTGTCGAACCCTTCCGACGCAGCGAAAATTACAAGTGCCACACAGCGAAGGAAAATGGCGCGGGCGATCACTGACGGAGTGCTTGCCTATAAGCGGCTTGTGGAACGGAAATAATCGGTGTCGATTTTTTGAAAAAAGCACGGAACGGGATTGACGAACCAGGGGGCTCTTGATACAAAAACAAAAAAGGCGGGTCTTGAGCCTTGCGACCCAAGACCGCCTTCACCATGAACACAGTGCGTTAACACTGTTGCGTGTCGGGTTGGAACCTCCGGGAAACCAAGAAAACCCGGATAACCCAGGCACGCATTTTAACTTACCCTTCTCTGGCTGGATTTCCACCCCATTTTTAAGCCTTTTTCAGAGCGGTTCTTCCACGATTTCGGTTCCTCGGGAACGCTTCCGCCGCTGATTTTTCCCAGGCGAAGACCGTGCCTCAAATGATTGACTTGCGGCTTATCTTTGGCTTTGAATAGTCACCAGAACCTTTCATCCTATGAAGACACAAATTTCCCGTCGTGCCGCCATTCAGCAGACCGCTGTCGTTGGCGCAGCCATGGCCGTCATGTCACGATTCACTTCCACGGTCCGGGCTGCTGATTCGCTCAAGGGAAATGTAAATCATTCCGTTTGCCGCTGGTGTTATGACAAAATCCCGCTTGAGGAACTTTGTCGTGCCGCAAAGGAAATGGGCATTGAATCGGTTGAACTCCAGGGCCCGGATGAATGGCCAATTATCCAAAAATACGGACTCACCTGTGCGATGGCGAATGGTGCCGGTTTTGGGATTGAACGCGGATGGAATCGCCCGGAACTGCACGAAGAATTGATCAAAAGCTATGCGGAAGTAATCCCCAAAGCGGCAAACGCGGGATTAACCAACATCATCTGCTTCTCCGGAAACCGTAAAGGCCTGGATGACGAATTGGGCATAAAGAACTGCGCCGAGGGCCTGAAGAAGCTCATGCCCGTGGCGGAAAAACATAAAGTGAACGTGGTAATGGAGCTGCTGAACAGCAAAGTAAATCACAAGGATTATCAATGTGACCACAGCGACTGGGGCGTTGCGCTTTGCAAGGAAGTCGGTTCGGAACGCTTCAAACTGCTTTACGATATTTACCACATGCAAATCATGGAAGGTGATGTGATCGCCACGATTCGCAAATATCATCCTTACTTCGCCCATTACCATACCGGTGGTGTCCCAGGAAGACACGAAATTGACGAATCTCAGGAACTGAATTACCCGGCGGTGATGAAAGCAATTCTCGCCACCGGGTTCAAAGGTCATGTGGCTCAGGAGTTTATCCCCGCCCGAAAGGATGCGCTTGCATCATTGAAGCAAGGTGTCCAAATTTGTGACGTTTAAGCGTTTCTGAGTCTAATCTGGCGCGAGTTATGCTATTTTTTACTCACCATGAATAAGTGTGAGTATCATTTAAATTGCTTCAAAGCCGGTTAGAGATCGTCTTTGGGGTTATCCTTTTCCTTTTTATTTAGGGATAGATTTCGCTCTGTCGGCGCAAACTCTTAATTAAAAAGGCGGCTCCCGAAGGAACCGCCTGACATTTTTGGGGTTGCATTGCACAAGCCCCGGATCAATTCGCTAAAGGCAATAAGAAGGAATGATCGTTAATCGACCGTCACATCGAATAACATCTCTGTTTTAGAAAAAAGCGGGGATGGACGCAAGTCTTTTTTTGCAAAAAATCGATATCCTGTTTGGGTTCGCTTTTCAAGCGAGGCAGAATAGCATTTTCGATGGATTCTCTTTGCAAAACGTTCCCTGTCAATTTGTACAGGAGAAACTTCCGGTCCCAAAAAGCGCGGCACTTTCCAAAAATTTGGGGGGAAAAGGATTCCCTGGTCGAATGCACAGAGCGGGGGAAACTCTTTCGAGAACGGAGGAAAGACTCCTGTCGGGTTCCTACGCTGTAGCGATTCGGGAGCTACTCTCTAATACCAAGGCAGCGTTACGAGCCGGAACATCTCTCGGGATTTGTCAGCCGGGAGGTAAATCTCGATCCATCCGTAATCGTCAGATTTAATGGTATACAGATCGTTCCAGTGGGATTGATTCAGATCAGTCCTGGATTGAAGGGTGTAGTTCTGCATTACCGCTCCCAATGCGCGTAAAATCATACCTCCGTCACCCAGGTTTTCAGCTATTAAAAGAGGGCTATCATTCTTGGCGAATGGGACCGTATAGTTAATCGTTTCGGACGGGGCACTCTCCAAAGCATCCGCGTTAAAAGCCGTTACGTAAAAGAAGTAACTGCTGCCCTTCTGAAGATCAGAAATTGTCACCTGATTTGTATCGACCGTGACAATAGTCGGTTCGGTTTCTTCTAGGCCGTAATAAAGTTTATAGCCAACCACGTTTGTGTCGGTGCTTGGATCCCATCCAAGAGTAATCTCCTCCGATCGAGCGGAGCTTAAAAACGCTAGGCAGACCGCTATAAAAAATAAGTACTTTAACTGATTAGGCTTGGGCACGATTTATGAATCAGCATGCATTGTGCCAGGTTTTTATTCAATGAATAACGAAGAAAAAACTGCAATTTTCCTCAGAAAAATGATGTTTTCCGATTTTTAATGGAATACCTTAATCCTCCCCTTAAGAGGCAATTCTTTCCAGTGTAACGCTTTGAGACTCTCCGCCCAAAAACAGGGGAATGCCTCCCAATCAAGCTGCTTCAGGTTCCACCCATTTCCCGTGCTCACGGATTAAATCCACAAGCCGTTCCACTGCTTCACCTTCCGGAATATTGAACTTGATCGCCTGCTTGCCTACGTACAGGTTAATTTTCCCAGGAGCTCCGCCGACGTAGCCAAAATCTGCGTCCGCCATCTCACCCGGCCCGTTCACAATGCACCCCATAATAGCGATTTTCACGCCTTTCAGGTGTTGTGTGCGTTCCTTGATGCGGGCGGTAACCGTTTGCAGATTGAATAGCGTGCGTCCACAGGATGGACAGGCGACATAATCGGTCTTGAACGAGCGGCAACCTGCCGCCTGCAAAATGTTGTAAGCGAGCCGGAGTGATTGTCCCGCACCCGATTCGCCTCGAACCAAAATGGCATCACCGATTCCATCCGCCAGCAACGCGCCGACCACCACGGATGCGCGCAGCAGAGCGACACTGGGCTCAAGCGGCACGGGTTCAAAGGTGGTGCAGTCTTTCAGCAAAATGGGATTGTTCAATCCCAGCATCTGAAGCTTGGCCGCGAGCAAACGAAATGCGGTTATGGTCGGCAGTGGAACACCATCTTTGACCGTAACCAGTTGTGTTTCGCAATTGATTTTGAAATCGCGGGTAGGGTCGATTTCATAAACGTTCAGCTCTTCGTAAATCGCCTCAGGCTTCACGTCATCCTTGGGCCGAATGCGTGGCGCAACTTTATCCCACGTGGCTTGTGTCACTACCACTCGCAGTGTCTGATCTCCGCCGGCGCGAACACCATTGGCCAACTCGATTTCGGGTGTTTGCCGACGTTTAAAGTGGAACGGATCAAACGGGAGTGGAACGCCCTGGACGCTCTCAGCACGATTTGAAAGGATCGGGATTTGAGCCAGTAAATCGCGGCAAACCGAGATTTCGCGTGGTGAATCCTCGGTCAAGGAAACGCGGATTGTATCGCCAAGCCCATCGGTCAAAAGTGATCCAATCCCAATGGCGCTTTTGATGCGTCCATCCTCCCCTTCTCCAGCTTCGGTCACCCCGAGGTGAATGGGATAATTCCAATCCGGCCCAAGCTCATTTAACCTGGCCACCAGCAACCGGTAACATTCGATCATCACCTTCGGGTTGCTCGACTTCATCGAGAACACGAAATTGTGATAATCGTGCTTCCGCGCAATTCGGGCAAATTCAAGCGCGCTCTCAACCATGCCAAGCGGAGTATCGCCGTAGCGATTCATGATGCGATCGCTCAGGGATCCATGGTTCGTTCCAATCCTCATTGCCCGTCCAAGTTCTTTGCAAAGACGAACCAGCGGCGTGAACTTTTCCTCAATACGCTGCAATTCAGCGGCATATTGCTCGTCGTTATATTCCTTAATCGCGAATTTTTTGGAATCGGCATAGTTCCCGGGATTAATCCGCACTTTTTCCACCCATTTTGCCGCTTCCATTGCAGCTTCAGGTTTGAAGTGGATATCGGCAACGATTGGCACATGACAGCCCTGATTGCGCAACTCGCGGACAATATGCTCCAGGTTGGCCGCATCTTTGACGGTCGGAGCGGTAATCCGGACGATCTGGCAACCGACCGCGGCCAGTTCCAGTGTTTGCTTCACGCATGTGGCAGTGTCCATCGTGTCGCAGGTGAGCATCGATTGCATCACCACGGGATGATCACCGCCTATGATGACTCCGCCGCGCGCAGGATTGCCGACTTGAACTTCACGGGTTTTTCTCCGCCGATAAGAATAAGGAGAAACGCAATATTGCATGGATGCTGGAAGGCTCTGGTTTTATTGATTCACGCCCGTTTCATTCTGCGGCGGTACGATTTGAGGCGCCTGCCGAGAACCAGCGGGTTCAATTTCCGTTTTCTGCTCAAACATGGATCGGAAGAGCGAAAACCGTTTGATATCGTGAAATGAAACAAAAAGCATAAAACCAATCAACAGCACCGCGAAACCGGTAGTGGCATACTCCTGGATTTTCGCGGGGAGCGGACGCCGGATAACCCGCTCAATGAGAGCCATCAGGATATGGCCCCCATCAAGAACTGGTAACGGCAATAAATTCAAAATCGCAAGGTTCACGTTGAGCAACACCAAAAAATTCAACGCCAGGCGGTAATCGAGGCTCACTTCACGCGCCAACATGGCAAAAATTCCGGGAGGGCCACTCAAATCCTTGATACTCACGCCGGTTTCTTTCGAGCGGAAGGTCACCGCATCAAGTGTGGCAAACGTTTTCTTTACTACGTCACCGACGCTTTCCCATGGTTTGGGTCCAGGTTTTTGAACCTTGTATAACGTCACGGAAGCGGAGCCAAGGGCCACTCCCAGTAATCCCTCTCCTTTGGCGCCTGCGGGCGTTACGTTCAGCTTCACCCGCTTTCCATCGCGTTCCACTTCAATATCGGTCGGTTGCCCGCCGCGTTCATGGATCAGGGTAGTAAATTGCTTCACACCGGAAATGCTGACTCCGGCGAATTTCACGACTACATCTCCTTTCTTCAAACCACCCTGTTTCCCTGCTCCGTCGTTAACGGCTTCTATTTGAGGATGATCCTTGGAATCGAGATTTAGAAATTTGCCTCCTACACTCGAATTTAATTTGGCTTCAAGATTAAAAGACAACTGCTTCCCGTCACGCTCAATGACCACTGGGATATTGGTTCCACTGG
>JBQCGE010000249.1:0-3129 GCA_051955955.1 Verrucomicrobiota bacterium | reverse complement strand
AATCCCTCCGCACCATGGAAAACCAATGGCATAAAATTTTCATTGCATGGCAGTCACTCCTCGGTCAACTGAAGGTTCAGCAAAAAGAAACCGAAAAGAAATCGTTCTGGGCTTCCCTGTTTAAGAAGTAAAAAGCCGCTCAAGTAAAACTCGAGCGGCTCCATTAATTTTCCATTTCCGATTCCGGATCAAGTCTGATCCGGTTCTTTATTTCAAAAGCTCTTCCGCTATTTGAACGGCGTTAAGCGCCGCCCCTTTGAGCAACTGATCGCCTACAACCCAGAAGCAAAGGCCGTTGTCCATGGCGCAATCCTTCCGAATGCGGCCGACTTGGCAATTGTCGCGCTCTGCCACATACAGTGGCAAGGGGTATTCGGATTTTTCAGGATTGTCGACGATATCCAACCCCGGAGCCTTTGCCAGCACCTCGCGCGCTTCATCCACCGAAACGGGTTTCTGAAATTCAGCCGTAATCGCAACGGAGTGTGCTCGATATACAGGCACGCGCACGCAAGTGACGCTTGCCCGAAACGCTGAGTGATGCATGATCTTGCGCCCTTCGTTTTCCAGCTTCATCTCTTCTTTTGTGTAACCACTGGGCAAAAATGAATCGACCTGTGGCAGCACGTTGAATGCAATTTGGTGCGGGTAAACCTCGCGAGTAACGGTATCATTCGCGACTACCTGCGAAACCTGTCGTTGCAATTCTTCAATCGCCTTGGCGCCTGTTCCTGAAACAGCCTGGTAGCTCGAAGCAAAAATACGGGTGACTCCAAATGCCTTGTGAAGCGGATAAAGCGCCATCAATGAAATCGCCGTGGTGCAGTTCGGATTCGCAATGATTCCTTTATGACTCTTCACGTCAGCAGCGTTGATCTCAGGAACTACGAGCGGGACGTTTGGATCCATACGGAACGCGCTTGAATTATCGACGACCACGCACCCGGCCTGAGCCGCTATGGGAGCGAATTCCTTCGAAATGCTGCCCCCCCGCGCTAAACAAAGCTATATCGATCCCCTTGAAGGCGTCTTTGGTTAATTCCTGGACTGCAATTTCCTGCCCGCGAAATGGCAACGTCTTTCCAACGGAACGGGCCGATGCGAGTAAAGTCAGCTTGCTCAATGGAAATTTCCGCTTCTCAAGCGTCTTGATCATTTCCACGCCGACCGCGCCAGTGGCGCCCACGACAGCAATATGCGGACTTCGAGTCATAAAATGGGCTGAAATATAAGAGCTGCGGGTAGGGTGTCAATGTTCCCATGGGCCGCTTTTGAGGGCACATAAAAATCGGCATTCAGCCAGAGCAAAGTCTTCCCGCTTATTATTCCTCAAGCGGGCCGTGCTTCAGGCATATATGGCAGTTTCCAGGGAGCGCGATAATCAACCCCCACTAACTGATCTGCTTCAGCATCCCCAACAATCACTTCTTTCTTGGCGTCCCACTGGATTTTCCTGCCGGCCCTGAATGCAATATTCCCCAGGTGCGCCACTGCTGAGACGTGATGACCTAAAGCAAGATTTTCAACCGGTTGCTGCCTGGACTTCACACAATCTAAAAAGTTCCGGACATGCGCCGGACGAGCATCGCCGCTGCCGGGATATTTCTTCGAAACGAGGCTTTTCTTTTTGGGCTCCGAAATGACCTCCCAACCAGCATCGTCAATAATGATGGAACCTTCTTTACCGGTGAATGAAATGCCCCAGGGCCGATTATTTAACCCGAGAGCCACCCCAACCTTATGCTCCCAAATCAAGGTGTAGGTTGGAAATTCATAAACGGCGATCTGCGTGTCCGGCGTTTCCGAATTGTCTTCCAACACAAATTTGCCGCCGCTCGAGAAGACACTTTTAGGTGCTTCCGGGCCCATGGCCCAAAGCATAACGTTAATCAGGTGAACACCCCAATCGGTCATTAATCCCCCAGCGTAATCCCAGAACCACCTGAAATTAAAATGGTAACGATTCGGGTTAAAAGGTCGTTTCGGAGCCGGTCCGAGCCACATGTCATAGTCGCTTCCGGTGGGCGGCTGGCCATCTGGCGGGTTGCCAATATTTCCGAGCCAATCGTGGTATGCCCAACCTCGGACCGTTCCGACTTTGCCCAGCTTGCCGCTGCGAATGAATTCCACAGCCTCTGCCCAGTGTTTGCCACTGCGCCACTGTGTTCCCATTTGTACGATGCGCTTGTGCTTTTCCATTGCGGTTAACATGGCGCGCCCTTCTGCAATGGTTTTTGCCAGCGGCTTTTCCACGTAAACATCCTTGTCCGCCTGGCATGCCAGAACCGTGGGCAACGCATGCCAATGATCCGGCGTTGCCACCAGCACGACATCCACATCTTTTCGATCCAGCACACGTCGAAAGTCTTTGACCGTCTCGGGCTTTTTCCCGCGCTGCTTTTCGACGAGTTCAGCCCCTTCCCCGAGCATTTTGTCATCGACATCACAAACGACCGGGCACTCCACTTCCGGGTTCAGGAAAAACGTGGCGAGATCCCCCTTCCCCATCCCTCCGCAACCGATCACTCCCACCCGCACTTTGTTACTCGCGTTTTGCGCGCGGACCCCATCCCTCGCCAGGACCAGGCCGCCCAGCAGCGGCGCGCCTGCCGCAAAGAGTGAAGATTGCTTCAAAAAGCGTCGCCTTGAAACTTCAGGGCGAAGGGACTGTTCGGTTTTGCTCATAATCTTGGATCAATCAAAATTGCGCCTTCGGCGGTGCTCCGTTCAAGTAAAATATTCCCTCGTAACCGGACGCATGAATAGGTTCGTTGCCCGCAAGAAGGGATTATGAAAAAGGCTGTTAATGGTGCATATTGTGCCCGAATAACAGAACGCCTGAGAAGTAAAACTGTCTAATCTACCAGAATGCTAAAGATGGATTGTAATAAGGCCGCGGAAATCCTCCAGGGTATCGCCTCCAATATCGAAAAAGTTATTCGAGGCCAATCCAGCAGCATCCGCAAGTTACTCGCTGCATTTGCATCAGGCGGTCATGTGCTGCTTGAAGATTACCCCGGCACAGGCAAAACAACGCTTGCCAAGGCGTTGGCTAATTCGATCAACGCAGACTTCAAGCGCATCCAATTTACTCCTGATGTTTTGCCATCGGATATTCTTGGCGTCTCC
>JBQCGE010000248.1:0-2930 GCA_051955955.1 Verrucomicrobiota bacterium | reverse complement strand
CGAGTGCATGTGACCGCGACTACATGGCTGGGGTTGACGATGGCGTGTGCGCAATGTCACACCCACAAATACGATCCCATCCAGCACACCGAATATTACCAGTTCATGGCCTTCTTGAATAACGCGGATGAGCCGACGATGGAGATCCCAAATACAAAGATCGCGCAGGAACGAGCGGAGATTGAAAAGAAGATTACAGAATTAACCGAGGCGTTGGCGGGCAAATTTCCAGTGGAACGAAAAATTGATTGGGAAGTACCCGCGGAAGTTCAGTTTGCATCCAAGGAGGGGGCAAGCGGCGAAGTTTTGTTGGACGGATCAATTCGCGTGACGGGAAAGCGTCCGGAGAAGGATTCTTATTCGGTGGAGCTAAAACCATCACTCGCGCGGATCACGGATGTGCAGGTGGAAGCGATTCCGGATGAACTCGTGGGTGATGAGACGAGCAAAGGCAAGGGCGGTCCAGGGCGCACGGGACACGGCAACTTTGTATTGAGCGAATTGAAATGCGTGGCTGTGTCCAGTGATGGACGAGAGAGTGAAGTGAAATTAAGCCGCGCTGAAGCAGATTTCTCGCAGGACGGTTTTCCAGCGGCAAACGCGATTGACGGAAAGCAGGAAACGGGTTGGGCGATTGCAAAGGATGTCGCAACGCGAACACATCGCCGGGTGATTTTCACGTTGGCGGAGCCATTGAAAGTGGATGCTGGAATGCGGTTGAAATTCACGCTGGACCAGCAATACGGAGGCCACCACACCCTTGGACGATTTCGCCTCAGCGTCGGAAATAATGCTTCCGAAAATGGAGATATGAAGCTGGCCCGCGAAGAACATCTGCAAAAGCGTTTTGGCGAGTGGTTGGAAGCAGAGGAGAAGAAGGCGGTCAAATGGGAGCCGATCACGCCGGTTGAAGCGAGCAGCCAAAATCCAATTCTGACCGTTGAAGATGATGGAGTGGTCTTTGCGTCAGGGGATTTCACCAAGAGCGATACCTATCACTTGAAGTTTTCAAACGCTCCCGCAGGCGTTCGAGCGATCCGCATTGAAGCTTTGCCTGACCATCGTTTGCCCAATAATGGGCCGGGGACCGTTCATTATGAAGGGCCGGAAGGGGATTTTTGGTTTTCAAATCTGAAGGTAAAAGCGGATGGGCAGCCAGTTGCTTTGAAGAATCCTTCCGAGAGTTACGCAAGCGGGAATAATAATGCGGCCAAAGCGATCGATGATGACTTGCAAAGTGGCTGGTCAGTCGCGGGTGGAGTGGGGAAAGCTCAGAGCGCCGTTTACCAATTCGAGAAGCCGTTCGAGGGCGGTGGCGAGTTGGAAATGGATATGACTTTCGAACGATACTACGCGGCGGCATTGGGCAAATTCAGGATTTACGTCACGACCGATGACGGCGCGAAGGCCAGCGCACTTTCGAACGAAGCGCTTTCGGTGCTCCTGAAAAGGCGTGGCGATTTGGCGGCGTTGGTCAACGCGGATGATGATCCAGATCACGCTCTGTTGCTGAAAGAATTCCTCGCTGTTGCGCCTGAGTTGGAATCGGAGCGCAAGCAAATCGAGCAGCTTCGGCAGTCGATGCCGAAATATCCGACCACTCTCGTGATGAAGGAGTGGGGAGCTGGGCATAAGCGCAAAACACATCTGCATCATCGTGGTGAGTTTTTGCAGGTGAAAGAGGAGGTGCAACCGGGAGTACCCGCGTTTCTTCCGGATCTGCCGTCGAGCGCGCCACGAAATCGCCTGGGGCTCGCGAAGTGGCTTGTGTCTCGTGATAATCCGTTGACTGCGCGCGTGGTGATGAACCGCGATTGGGAAGCATTCTTTGGACGCGGACTGGTGCGAACGCTGGAGGATTTTGGTTTCCAGGGAGATTTGCCGAGTCATCCCGAATTGCTGGATTGGCTGGCAGTGGAGTTCATGAAGCGAGGTTGGTCGCAAAAAGAAATGCGGAAATTGATTGTGATGAGCGCGACCTACCAGCAGTCCAGTGAGAGTTCCAGGGAACTGATTGAGCGCGACCCTCAAAACATTTTACTCGCGCGCGGGCCCAGGTTCAGGATTGAAGCGGAGTTGGTGCGTGATGCAGCGTTGGTGGAGAGTGGCTTGCTCAGCCAGAAAATTGGCGGGCCCAGTGTGTTTCCCCCTCAACCCGCTGGTGTGAGCACTGAGGGAGCCTACGGCCCATTGCAATGGAAAACGAGCGAGGGTGCGGATCGCTACCGCCGTGGTTTATACACATTCGCCAAACGGACGACGCCTTATGCCATGACGGCCACTTTTGACGGGCCGAGTGGTGAAGCCTGCCTTGCGCGCCGAGACCGCTCGAATACGCCGCTCCAGGCATTGACGCTGCTGAATGATGATGTCTTCGTCGAGTGTGCCAATAAACTTGGAGCATGGGCCGGGGCGAAATCAGGCAGTGAAACGGAAATTGCCACTGGATTGTTTCGGCGTTGTTTGACGCGACCGCCGCATGACGAGGAGATTTCCCGAATTGTGCAGTTTTACCATGCGCAGTTGGATCGGTTTGAAAAGGGAGAATTAAAGCCGGAGCATTTTGCGTTTGCTGGAGAGAGCACAACCAAACCACAGGCGGCGTGGGCAACCGTTGCGCGCGTTTTGATGAACCTGGATGAGTCGATCACAAAAGAATAACGGAGTGGAGGAGAGATGATGAATTGCCAGAGCAAACTTTACCAGGCGAGTACGCCGGTTGCGAATTCGAGACGATGGTTCCTGAAGGAATGCGGATTGGGGTTGGGAAAAATCGCGGCAGCTACGCTCCTGAGCGATGCTTTTATTCCGCGAAGCCGCGCGATGGAAATTGACGCAAGCACTGCGCTACGTCCGAGAAAACCGCATTTCGCACCGACGGCGAAGCGGGTACTTCACCTATTTATGGCTGGCGCCCCGAGCCAACTGGA
>JBQCGE010000247.1:0-4059 GCA_051955955.1 Verrucomicrobiota bacterium | reverse complement strand
AATTCTTTACTGAAGTACAACGCGTTGCTGGCTGACAAAAAACTTCCAATTGAGAATGGGAAAGTGCCGGTGCAACTGCAATTGGGAGATGACAAGGAGTTCAGCCGGCCCGGGTTTATTGAATCGTTCGACAACCGACTGGACGCGGGGACGGGAAGCATTTTGCTCCGGGCTGTATTTCCGAACAGTGATGGGAAGATTGTGCCGGGATTATTTGCGCGCATCCGAGTGCCGCTGAGCGCTCGGTATCCGGCGCTGGTGGTGGAGGAGCGATCAATCGGCACGGACCAGGGGCAGAAATATGTGCTGGCATTGAGCGCAACGAACACAGTGCAATATCGACCAGTGGAACTCGGGCCAATTGTGGCGGGCAAACGAATTGTGCGGTCGGGATTGGCTGTCGGGGAGGAAGTGGTGGTGAATGGGCTGGCGCGAGTGCGACCGGGAATGCCGGTGAATGCGCAGCGTGGGTCAGAAAAAACATTGCGCACGGCTCAAAACTAATCGGCGCGTCGCTGGAAATTCTACAAGTCCACAGCTATGAAGTTTTCACATTTCTTCATTCAACGTCCTATTTTCGCGGGAGTGCTTTCGCTCCTGATCCTAATCATCGGCGCGATTTCGCTAAACTTCCTGCCGATCAGTGAATACCCGGAAATTGTGCCTCCCACTGTGGTTGTGCGGGCGGTGTATCCGGGGGCAAATCCCAAGACCATTGCTGAAACCGTGGCGGCGCCGCTGGAGCAGCAGATCAACGGGATCGAGCACAGCATTTACATCGCGTCGCAATCGACGGCGGATGGGGTAATGACGCTGACGGTGACCTTTGCGCTCGGGACGGATGTTGATAACGCGCAGGTGCAGGTGCAGAACCGGGTTTCGCAAGCATTGCCGAAATTACCAGAGGAAGTGCGGCGGTTGGGTGTGACGACGTTCAAATCATCTCCAGACCTGACGATGGTGGTGCACCTTTTCTCGCCGGATGAACGGTACGACGAAGTCTATTTGCGGAATTACGCGGTGCTGCAAGTGAAGGATGAACTGGCGCGGATTAACGGCGTCGGTCAAATCCAGGTGTTTGGTTCCGGTGACTATTCGATGCGGATCTGGCTCGACCCGGACAAAGTTGCGGCGCGGGGGATGACCGCAAGTGATGCGGTCAACGCGATTCGGGAGCAGAACGTGCAGGTGGCGGCGGGGTCGGTGGGACAACAGCCGGTGAAGGACCCGGTGCAATTTGAACTGAGCATCAATGCCAAAGGGCGATTGGTCACGGAGGAGGAATTTCGAAACATTATCATCAAAACGGGGCCGCATGGTGAAACATTGCGATTGAAGGATGTGGCACGGGTGGAGCTTGGGGCATCGGAGTTTTCCTTGCGCAGCTTGTTGAACAATAGACCCGCTGCGGCGATTCCGATTTTCCAATTGCCCGGATCGAACGCAATCCAGTTGTCCGACAACGTGCGGGCGAAAATGGAGGAATTGAAGAGCAAGTTCCCGCCAGGGATTGATTATGCCGTGGTTTACGACCCGACTGTGTTCGTGCGGGGATCAATCAAAGCGGTAATCAAAACATTACTTGAGGCAATTGTGCTGGTGGTGCTGGTAGTAGTGCTCTTTTTGCAGACCTGGAGAGCTTCGATTATTCCGCTTGCGGCGGTGCCGGTTTCATTGATCGGAACGTTTGGGATCATGCACGCGCTCGGGTTTTCTATCAATGCGCTCTCTTTGTTCGGACTGGTGCTGGCGATTGGGATCGTGGTGGATGACGCGATTGTGGTGGTGGAGAACGTGGAGCGAAATATCGAGCTGGGCTTTTCACCGCTGGAAGCAACGCGGATCGCGATGAATGAAGTAAGCGGGCCGATTATCGCCACGGCGCTGGTGCTTTGCGCGGTGTTCGTGCCGACAGCCTTCATCACGGGATTGAGCGGACAATTCTACAAACAATTTGCGATCACTATTGCGATCTCGACGGTGATTTCAGCTTTCAATTCGTTGACGTTGAGTCCGGCGCTTTCGGCGGTGCTGTTGCAGGCGCATGGCGCGAAGAAAGATGCGCTGTCGCGGGGCATTGAGAAACTGTTTGGCTGGTTTTTCCGGCCTTTCAACCGGTTTTTTGATTGGTCGTCGAAGAAGTATGCGGCGGGAGTGGCTTCGGTGATGCGAAAGAGCGTGATTGCGCTGCTGCTTTATGGAGGGCTGGTTTATTTGACCTTCTGGAGTTTCAACAAAGTTCCGACAGGGTTCGTACCGAGCCAGGACAAGCAATATTTGATTGCCTTCGCCCAGCTGCCAGATGCGACATCCCTGGACAAGACGGAGGCGGTGGTTCGACGGATGTCGGAGATTGCGATGAAACATCCGGGAGTGGAAAGCTCGGTGGCTTTTCCTGGGTTGTCGATTAGCGGGTTTAGCGTGAGCCCGAATGCGGGTGTCCTTTTTGTTTGTTTGAAGGACTTTAAAGATCGGCATGATCCCTCGATGAGTGGCAATGCGATTGCGGGCGCTTTGAATGCGGAATATGCCGCGATCCAGGATGCGTTTGTAGCGATCTTTCCGCCACCGCCAGTGAATGGGCTGGGGACCATTGGTGGGTTCAAAATGCAAATCCAGGATCGGGCGAGCCTTGGTTACGAGGCGCTTTATGGCGCGGCGCAGGAATTGATCGGCAAAGCTTATCAGACGCCGGGACTTGCCGGGGTGTTCAGCAGCTACCAGGTGAACGTGCCGCAGCTCGACGCGGACGTGGACCGGGAGAAAGCGAAATCTCAAGGGGTGCCGCTGGGGAATGTGTTCGAGACGATGCAGGTTTATTTGGGATCGCTCTATGTCAATGACTTTAATCGCTTTGGGCGGACATACCAGGTGATTGCGCAGGCAGACGCGCAGTTTCGGGATCATCCTGAAGATATCACGCGGTTGAAGACGCGAAATGCAAATGGGCAGATGGTTCCTCTTGGGTCGTTGATCCAGGTGAAGGAGACCTATGGGCCGGACCGGGTGATTCGCTATAACGGGTATCCGAGCGCGGATATCAATGGCGGGCCGACGCCGGGATTTAGTTCGGGGCAGGCGGAGGAGATTATGGCAAAGCTCGCTCGTGAAACTTTGCCGCGCGGAATGGAAGCGGAGTGGACCGATTTGACCTACCAGAAAATGCTCGCGGGAAATACATCGTACCTGATTTATCCGCTCTGCATTCTGCTGGTGTTCCTGGTGCTTGCGGCGCAATACGAGAGCTTGCGATTGCCGCTCGCGATTATTTTGATTGTGCCGATGTGTCTGCTGTTTGCGATTGCGGGTGTGTGGTTGACGAAGGGGGACAATAATATTTTCACGCAAATTGGATTGATCGTGCTGGTGGGGCTTGCGTGCAAGAATGCGATCCTCATTGTGGAATTTGCAAAGGTGAAGGAGGACGAAGGGCGGAGTCCGTTTGAAGCGGCCCTTGAGGCCTGCCGCTTGCGGTTGCGTCCCATTTTGATGACTTCGATTGCGTTCATCGCGGGTGTGTTCCCGCTGGTGGAATCGACCGGGGCAGGAGCAGAAATGCGGCGGGCGATGGGGACCGCGGTGTTCGCGGGGATGATTGGGGTTACCGTGTTCGGGTTATTTTTAACGCCAGTCTTTTACCTGGTGCTGATGAGCCTGGGTGGCAAGAAGCGGGCGGCGAAATCAACTGGAAGGCATGGGAGCATTGCCGGATCGCACGGCGTTGCGGCGGGGACGGCAGTTGTGATTGCGATGCTATCGATAGTTTCGAGCCGTGGTGCGATTGGACCGGATTACGTCGCGCCGACGAATCATGCGCCGGCTGAATTCAAAACCACGAACGAATTTGGTTTGTGGAAGGAAGGGAAACCGCTGGATGCGGAGTCGAAGGGGAAATGGTGGGAAATGTTTGGCGACCCGGTTTTGAACCAACTGGAACAAAGCGCGCACGACAACAACCAAAACTTGAAAGCTGCGTTCACGCGCATTGAGCAGGCACGGGCAACGGCGAGGATCCGGCGCGGGGACCTTTGGCCGCAAATTGATTTTGATCCGAGTTAC
>JBQCGE010000246.1:0-3225 GCA_051955955.1 Verrucomicrobiota bacterium | reverse complement strand
TGGCCAGCGGGCCATGAGATGCCGCGTTCGGGTTGTGCGGGGGTGGTAACGGCTTTGGATGAATTGGATTTCGGTTCGGCAAAGGCGGATTGCGAGCAGAGGGCAAAAGCGAGGAGAGGAATGAAAAAGCGGGTCATGATTTTTGTGTCGTGAAACAGCATGGATGGCCGAGAGTATGGGTTAAAGATTTACTTGGCGATTGCAATGGCGGTTTTAGGCAAATTCAATGCAAGAGTGGACGTTGCGGAGAGTCGTTTTATTGCGTTGAAGTGGGATTTTATGAGGGAGGGGACGGCGGCGTTTCGGATTTGTTGGAGACTTGACCGGGAGGGGAAAAAACTTCAGGCTCGCGACTCGATTGAAAACCTTTACCTGGCACCTCCGTGTTTGGTTGCTGCCTCTTGCCTGTATTTCGGGTGTTGAACTGACCTGTGTGGCAGGGCAACGCGAACAGACTCCAAACCTTGATGCATATCGCAAATATGCGCTGACCCATGAAGGGGACGTGGCGCGTGGAGCGCAATTGTTTGCCGATGAGCAGAGACTCGATTGCGTGAAGTGCCATACGGTGGACGGGAGCGGGGGGAAGGCGGGGCCGGACTTGTTTGCGGTGGGAGATAAATTTGGGCGTCGGGATATTGTGGATGCGGTGTTGATGCCGTCCGCGACGATTTCACCTGGCTACAATACGGTGATCGTGGAGACGAAAGCGGGCGAGGAGGTGCAGGGGGTTCTGAAGCAATCGACGGCTGCGGGTCTGCAATTGATGGGGGCCGATGGGAAGGTGGTTTCGATTGCGAAGGCGGAAATCAAGGAACAGCGGGGGAGCAGCCTTTCGCTAATGCCGGAGGGTTTGCAAGCGGGTTTGTCGGTGCAGGAGTTTACCGACCTGACGGAATATTTGACCACCTTGAAACAGCCGGAGAACACGCTGGCGAGCAATCACGGAATGCCGATGGAGATTCCGCAGATTGCGAAGCCGGTGGTGGCGCGGCGGTTTTTTTCAGAGCGATTCACCCTGCCGCGCGGGAAGCAGGAGACGGGATTGACGGCGATCCAGCAGGTGCCTGGGTTAAGCAATGTTTTCCTGGTGCTGCATCAGCGAGGGGTGATCTGGCGAGTGGAAAAGAAGGGGGAGGGGGAGGAGAAAAGCGTGTTCGTGGATCTGACCGGTGAGGTTTTTAGTGACCGCGGGCCGAATGGATTGCTGGATTTGGCGTTCCACCCGAAATTCAGGGAGAACCGGAAATATTATTTGAAATATCAGGTGTTCGAGGATGGGAAGGTTGCGACGCTGGTGGTGGAGAAAACTTTTGCGCCGGACTTCAAAAGTGATTCCGGGAACGCGGGGCGGCGGGTGATTAAGATTGAGAGTGTGGCGGAGGACCACAGCGGCGGGTGTCTTGAGTTTGGGCCGGATGGCTTTCTTTACCTTGTGATGGGCGATACGGGGCCGCACAACGATCCGAATGGACATGCTCAGAATTTGCAATTGCTCCTGGGGAAAATCATGCGGATCGATGTGGATGGGCGTGCGGGCGACTTGGGGTATGCGATTCCGAAGGATAATCCGTTTGTGGGGCGGAGTGATGCGCGGCCGGAAATCTGGGCGTATGGGTTTCGCAATCCGTGGCGGTTCAGCTTTGATCCGGTGACGGGTGATTTGTGGCTGGCGGATGTGGGGCAGGATCGGGTGGAAGAGGTGGATATTGTGCATCGCGGGGAGAACTATGGATGGAATGTGTTTGAGGGGTTTGAGCCGTTTTCCAATCAATATAAAAAAGAAGGACGGACGTTTACTCAACCTGTATTTGAGTACAGGAGAAAATATGGAGCATCAATCACGGGCGGGTATGTTTATCGCGGGGACAAGGCGTCGTCCTTTTATGGCGTATATGTGTGCGGTGATTTTACCTCGAAGCGGATATTTGGGGTGACGCAGGAAAATGGAGTGCTGAAAACGGTGCGGGAAATCGGGAGCGTTCCGGAGCGATTGGTTTCATTCGGGAGGGATGAAGCGGGGCAGCTTTATGCGGTTAGTTTGGAGGGGAGCGTTTATCAATTGGATTTCAGCGGGGCACGATTTGATGAAGAGAAAAAGGAAGGCGTTCACGCCGAAAATTTGAAGCGGGTGGAGCAGGCTGATTTTGGAAAAGCTTCGGATGGGTCGGAAGTAAAATTGATCACGCTGCGCAATTCAAAAGGAATGCGGGCGCAGATTATTAGTTACGGGGCAATCATTAAGGAAGTTCAGGCACCTGATCGGAATGGGAAATTTACGAACGTGGTGCTCTCGACTGACAGTATCGAAAAATATGAGCGATTTGGCGGTTCAGCAGCGGTGATTGGGCGGGTGGCGAACCGGATTGCCGGCGCGCAATTTGAACTCGACGGGAAGACTTACAAGCTGCCGGCGAACAACGGGAAGAACACGATCCATGGCGGGCGGAAGGGATTCGCGCAATCGGTCTGGACGGTTGAAGAAGTGCCGCAGAAGCCCGGGGAATCCTCGGTGAAATTGACTTACCTGAGCAGGGATGGGGAGCAGGGATTCCCGGGGAACCTGAAGACATCGGTGACTTACACTTTGACCGATAAGAACGAGCTGAGGATTAATTACGAGGCCGAAACGGATAAACCGACGATTGTGAATCTGACCAATCACGCTTACTGGAACCTGGCTGGAGGAGGGAGTTGCCTGGATAATATTTTGTGGATTCCGGCGAGCAGCTATACGCCGGCTGATGATGATTTGATTCCGACGGGTGAAATTGCTCCGCTCGCGGGAACGCCAATGGATTTCCAGAAGCCGACACGGATTGGGGAACGGTTCGGCAAGTTGAACCCGAAACTGCATGGTTACGATCACAACTATATTTTGGGCGAAGATGGGGTGATGAAAATGGCGGCGCGGTTGATTGAACCGAAGAGCGGCCGGATCATGGAAGTGCGGACGACGCAGCCGGCGGTGCAGCTCTACACCGGGAATCATTTGGGAAATACGGCGGTATGTTTGGAGATGCAGCATTATCCCGACTCGATTCATCATCCCAATTTTCCATCGATTGTGGTGCGACCAGGTAAGCCTTTGAAAGAGACGGCGGTGTTTAGTTTCCTGGCGAAATGAAGAGGCGAAGCCTTAGACGTTCCATTATGAAAGCGGAATGGAGTAGTGCGAAGGACCTGGTAATTTTGTGGCGGAATTGCGTGGGGAGATTGGTTTTG
>JBQCGE010000245.1:0-4473 GCA_051955955.1 Verrucomicrobiota bacterium | reverse complement strand
TCGAGCCATGCAGATTCCTCTTCGGTAAAATCCGAGACCACCTGCTCGCGATTGCGCTGGTGCGCCCGGAGGAAATCGTAGCAGGTGCGAACAGAGAGCTTCATGAGCCAATGCTCGAATGGTGATTCGCCGCGAAAAGTGGAGAGCTTGGAGAATGCTTTGAGGAATATCTCCTGGACGATGTCCTCCACTTCGCTTTCGCGTCGGGCGTATTTGCGGACGGTGGCGAAAATTCTGGGCTGATACTTGACCACAAGCGGCTCGAAGCTCGCGGAATCACCCGCAAGAACCGCTTTGATCAAATCCGCGTCTGAAATTTCCATGATTTCGGGCTACACGCCCTTGTGACCGTTCCAGCATGCTATGGGAGGAAGGTCCTTTTCTCATCCTCCGCCGCACTGGATTCTTCAATTTCCACCAAATGCTCCCGATCTTTGACGGTCATGTAAATGAATCCTCCAATAATGCTCCAGAAGAGACTGGTGCCAAAGCCGATCAGGGAAATCAAAAGCGCCTGGGCATAAGGTATTTTGATGGATGAAGCGGCCAGGAACAAAACATAGAGATTTTCACGCACACCCAGGCCGCTGGGAGTAATCGGCAGAGTGGAAATGCAGGTGACAATTGGGACTATAACCGCGATTGCGAGAAGCGGGGCATCGAGGTGGAAGCCCCAGATGAGCGTCATAAAGTGCAGGATGCAGACGAGGTTGGCCAACATTGAGACGGGCAGGACACGGAGAAAAAAGGTGCGGTCACGCCCGAACTCGCGAAATGCTTCGATGGATTGTTCCAGAGTCTGGCCCTTGGGCAATTTGCGAAGCCAGGTTCGCGCCTTGGGAATTCCGCGCGAAACACCGCCCCAAAAGCATACGAAGATGAACCCGGCGCAACCGAGTGTCATGACGAGAATGAATCCGACCACCGCCTCAAAGCTCTTTTGGGACATGAGCAAATCCCAGTTGAAGGGCATCATGATGCAGGCGAGGAGGAGCATTGAGAAGAGGCCGATGAGGCGGTCGACCGCGACGGTGACGACGGCTTCGGTCTTTTTATGGTGCGTTTCACGGGCGACGTAATAAGCCTTCAAAACGTCGCCACCAACGGACCCGAGCAGAAATGAGTTAAAGAAATGGGCGATCAGGGAAATTTCGGAGGTGCGCCAGAAGCGGACATTCAGGCCATGAACGTTGAGGATCACCTGCCAGCGAATGATCCCGATCAAAAGGATAACACCCATCAAGAGGACCGAGAGCGCAAGAAAGCGGGGGTCCATGGAAGTGAGCGTGTTCCAGAGACCCTGGGGACCGTAACTCCATGCGACGTGCAATCGTTCCCAGCGGCTGAGGGCATCCCAATTACGGCCGAGGCTCTTGTAGGCAATCTGGCCTTCGTTCCAAAAAATCGACTGAAAAATCCATCCGAGCAGCAGAACCCCTACCCCGACCCGCCAGGAGACGTTCCAAACTTTTCGGAGGGTGGTCACTCCTCGCCCCAGATCGATTTCAAATGCGCGACGCCCGCGCGAACTTCCTCGGCAGAGAGGCCAGGGCTCATTTCAAAGACCTTGATGTGATCCGGTTTCACAAACGGCTTTAAAGCAGCAAAGTCAATGCCGCCGGTACCGGGAGGGCAATGGTCGCGCCCAGGGAACTGGACGTCGTGAATGTGAAAGCCGTGGAGGTGCTCCGCCATGGATTCCAGATGCATGACATGATCAATAAACCCGAGGTTCTGTTTGATCTGAGCATGGCCGCAATCGTGCCAGTAACGGACGGTATCACCCGGAAATTGGCGGAAGAAGAGAGTAAAATCACTTTCGAACGGAATTTCCTCGAGCGCCTCGCGGTTCTCGATGCCCAGCTTAATGCCGCGTGATTTCGCTTCGTCCGCGAAGCGGGCCAGCAATTCATTGGCCAGATCGACATACTTCTCCTTTTTGGATTCACGCTTTTCCATGACCTCCATGCAGAGCTTTTCGTACTTCGGGGAGTCCTTGAGGCCAGCGCCGACCATATCGATCATTCGGTCGGTGTAATCCTTCATATCGATGGCACCCATGTGGAGGACGACGAGTTTGGCCTGGACGCGCTCCGCAGTTTCGAGGGTTTTCAGAGTATGGCGATAAGCATTTTCGCGCTCGCGGCGGTCCTCCGAAGTGAATTTGAAGATGTTTGGGGCGGCATGATTCACGCCCATTGGGAGCGGACAAAAATTGTGAAGTGTTGAAATCTTGATTTCGCCGGCTTCAACCGCCTCAAAAACACCCGGGAGGAGGCTGATTCGAATACCGTGGCTGAGCTCGGCAAATTCGAAACCCATCTCTCGAATTTCACGGAGCATTTCCCGCCCATCCTGGTGGCGGCTCGAATTCCAACATGTTGAAAGCGAATACATAAAAAAAGCCGAGCGCAGGATACATCACCGCGCTCGGCTCTGAAAACCTAAAAGATTTTTAGAGGTCAGCGTAACGGGCGCTCAGCATGGCTGAAAACCGTGCGACTTTCATCTTGCGACGGCGGCGTTCGCTCGGCTTTTCATAATGCCGATGGTTGCGAACTTCCTTAAGAGTACCTTCGCGATCAATCCGTTTTTTCAAACGACGCAAGGCCTTTTCAACCGATTCACCTTTTTTTAACCTCATCTCTGTCAAGCGCTTATCACTTCCTTCCTAGACAATTGAGGCATTTCGCCTCGATGCAAAAAATTCGTCTCCCAATAAAAGATTGGGCTGGGACGGTAGAACCGGGGGAAAAGACTGTCAACCTGGAAATTGGGAAATTTCAGGAGAGCGCCGGGCGGCCGGTGAGGATCGGGAGGTATTGGAAGTGGAAAAATTCCAAAAATTTTATGTGAAATCTGTGGAATATCAGGGGAATTTGCGTGGTTTATTCCGGAACGAGTGGAAAAAGCAGCGCGCCAGAAGGTAATTCGCGGCTCGTCGAAACCGCAGGTTTTGCCCTTTTGGCTTTGGCCGGTTCCATGTTGCTCATGATTAAAGATTATGCCGGTCAGATTTACAGTCAACTCTGGATGAATCCTATTTTAACTAACGGTCTCGAGTAAGGGAGATTGATACATAGCGAGTGTTGGGAAGGATAAATTTCTTGATCTCGATATGGACCGAGTCCGGGCCGAACTCCTTGAGAAGACAGGAAACGATCTCGTGGGCGAGTGATTCCAGCAGTTTGAAGGGTCGAGATGCGCAGATTGATTCGATGCGCTGAGCGACTTCGTAGTAATTGATAGTCGCGAGAATATCATCGGAGAGACAAGCTTCCGAAAAATCGCCGTGCAAATCGACAGTCACAAGAAGTCGCTGGGGCTTGGCACGTTCAGATTCCGGAACGCCAATCCGGCATATAACCGAAAGATCCTGGATGGTGATTTTATCCATGAATGAAGGTGGTTATAAGCTTTCGGAAAGCAGTGGGTCAAGGGGCAGGCACACGCGATCAGGAGTTCCCCGACGGGCGAGTTCTGAGAGGACTTGGCCCAAGGCCTTGCCAGACGCTTTGGCCAGAGCTTTTGCTGCCTCATACACGTCATGGTCCAGGGTCACAGTGGTTCTCATATGCTGGCTCTAACCATTCCTATGATTCTTAACGGCTCAATTCAGTAAAAACAGAAGCAACTTCAACTATAAATCGTTTGGTCTTTCTGTTTCACCCTTTTTTTGGCGGCATAGATCAGTCCGGCGGCACCAACGACAGTGAAGAGGAGCGGGATAAGGCCGAACCAGAGGTCGGAAGTGAAGCCGCGGTTAAGGACGGCGGTGTAGGGATCGGCGGGATTGACGTAGCAGACGGTTTCTTTACCAGCGGAAAATTGTTCGATAATTTTTCGTTTCCCTTTATAGCCGCTGGATGAGCCGCCCATGAAGTGGTAGCGGTTGGATTTGTAGTGTTTACCGTTGAATTCGTAAGCGTAGAGGATATCCAGGGAGTAGGTGTCCGATTTATCCCCGTGATGAGTCAGAATGTGGCTGCTTTCGACGCGGCAGGGAACTTCGGGCCAGCTTTTTGCCTGTTGGATTCGCCATAGGGGGCGGACCGTTATGAATACGAACAGGAGAAACCCCAGACCGAAAAATGCACCAAAGAAAAGATAGAGCACCCATGGCTTTGCAGGAGATCGAGACGGGTAGGATTTCGGCAGTGAATTCGATTTAACCTTGATGGCAAGCCAGATCACTCCGCAGCCAACGGCAACAAAAATTAAGGGGAGGAAAATAAAAATTCCGATGGTGTAAGAAGGTTGAATGAGGATTGCTTCGCCGGGTTGCGCGGGGTTGTGCCATGCGATCAAAGCTCGATTTTGAAGTAATTCATCGAGCAGCCTTTGAGCTTTGCTGTAATCCCCAAAGTATTGCGGACGAGTGGAGAGTTGTGAGGATTGATAATGGGTGCCGTCGGTGAAATAAACGAAGTTCACGACAATTTCGTACGGCTCGTCGGCGTCCCTTGCGGTTCG
>JBQCGE010000244.1:0-2655 GCA_051955955.1 Verrucomicrobiota bacterium | reverse complement strand
AATCCAGGTGGCGATGATCTCAGTGCTGATTTTCGGTTTGCAGGTGGATGTATTCGACTTTCCCCTAAAAGGCTGGTGGCTGATGGCTACCATCACGCTGATCTACTTTGGATGGGCACGCAAGCTGCGGCGCGAGGCGCTTAAAGCAGAGGCGGAGCAAGCCATTCCGCACGCAAATTTCTGTCCAGCATGAACAATTCGGACGCAACCAAACCATTACATGACGTGGCGATAATCCTCGTTGGAATCAACGCGAGGGATTTCGTAAAAGGATGCATTGAGTCACTGCTCAAAGCGGAGTGGCGCGGGCAAACATACGAGGCGATTTACATCGATAATGGATCGACTGACGACACCTGCGCGATGCTGGCCAAAGAATATCCGTGGGTGAAAGTGATTCAAAAAGGATACAACGCCGGGTATTGCAAGGCTGCAAACGAAGGCGCGCGGCTCGCATCCAGCCGTTACTTTTATTTTATCAATGACGATACGATCGTGATCAAGGATGCGATCTCTATGCTGGTCGAGTACATGGACCAGCATCCTGAGGTAGGCACCACGGGAAGCCGGTTAATTTACCCGGATGGGTCCGAACAATATTCAGGCCGAATGTTTCCGACCTTGATGAGTTCATTCATGGGGCGACGTTCGCCACTGACGAAGATGTTCCCCAATGCGCCCTGGGTGAGGCGGTACTTGTGCAAGGACGGTCTCAAAGGTAAGGAACCGTTCAAGGTTGATTGGGTTTCAGCGGCGGGCCAGATTTTTCGACCTTCGGATTTCTGGGCTGTGGGAGGATACGACGAGAGTTACTACTACTGGCACGAAGCGATTGTCTGCGCGCGGCTCGCTCGCACAAACAGGCTGGTGATGCTCCACCCGGAATCGCGCGTGATTCATTACGAAGGGAAAGGAAGCGGAGTGCGCCCCTACAAGGCTCAAAAGTTTCACATTCTCGATTTTCATCGCGGTGCCTACCGGTGTTTTTGTGAGTTGCAGCGCGTTGGAAAACTCCATCCTGCGCGGTGGATCGTTGCAGGGTTACTCGCCAGTAGGGCTGCCTTTAACCTCACCGTCGCTCGTTTGCGCACGGTAATGAACTGATTACGATGACCACAAGCAGCAATGGAGTTTTGGCGGGGCCGGCTGGGGCAGAGTTGCGGTTGATTTGCCCGAGCAAACGTGTGCCGCTTCGCGAGCAGGGGAATCGTCTTACACCTTTGGATGGGAGCCATCACGAAGGTCAATCTTGGGAAAAACGCAATGGGTTCTATGACCTGATTCTTGGAGAACGATTTGAGGACGCGACTGATGAGGCTTGCCGCTGCTATGAAGTGGAGAGCAATCGATATAGCACGGAAAATTTTTGGGTGCCGCTGTTTCAGAAACTTTTTCCGGATTACAAAACCCGGAAATACCGCTTGCTCTCGATGGGATGCGGCATTGGGGTCGAAGTTGATATTTTGTGCGACGCGGGGTTCGCCTGTTTCGGCATCGACAATGGCAATCGTGCAGTGGAATGGGTGAAAAGGAAACATCCGGAAGGTCTGATCATGGCAAACGGGATGGCTTTGCCCTTTGAAGATGGAACTTTTGATGCGGTCTTCTGCGGTTGCGTTTTTCCTCATGTGGGTGTGGTCGGGGATTCCAGCCAGGTTTCTGAAACTGGAGCGCAACAGCGGCAGCGACTCGCAAATGAAATGGCGCGCGTGACCCGCAAGGGTGGCTATGTAATTGCCTGCTCACCTAATCGGCGGTTTCCATTCGATATTTTTCATGGGCGGAAATCCGGTTCATACAAACCCAGGTTCAACCCGCCCTGGAGCCGCTTTTTAATTTCCACTGGCGACTTTCGAAAAATGTTTGTGAAAGCCGGTTGCCATCGCGTAGATGCGTTACCAGTGGAGGGCTTCTGGGGATTCGTTACGATGCAGAAAACTCTCAAAGGACGAATGCTTTCCTGGCCCATACGACTCTCGTTTCGATTGGCTTCGAGTAAGGCTTTTTCATTTTTGCGGTCGAGTCCGTTCGTGCCCTGGATCGCGGTCCAGTGCCAAAAGTGAGTCTTTAAGACGGTTGTTATTAAATGAGGTGAAAGTTACCCGTAAAACCTTTGGGGAATTCGTGCTGGTCATCGGAGGAAAGCTCTCGATTTCAGCAGTTGTATTCCTCGCGGGAATTCTCGTTGCGCGTTTTGGCGGTGTGCGGGAATACGGGATTTTCAGCGTGGCCATGTCCACCATTTTGCTTTGCGACGGAATGATTGGTTCACCTCTGGACATGGCAGCGGTGCGTTTTTCAGCAATGCATCCAGGAGAGCTGGAAAGAACACGAAAGTTCGAGGCAATGGCGATGCACCTGAAGTTGCTGCTTGCGGCAACGGTGTTTGTGATTGGCTGCGCTGTGATGCTGTCCCTAGGCCAATGGCAATCGAAAGTGGTGGCGGGATCCTTTCCCGTATTTGCATGTGCTCTTGCGACCGGGAGCCTTTTGCTGGCGCGTTCTGTGGGCACCGGATTGCAAATCCGTGAACGGTTCAAAGCGTATTCCATGGTGGACTTGTTGCAGGGAATGGCGCGTCTCGCTGCGTTTGTCGTACTCGGGTTGACTCATCATGCCAAAGCTGGCCTGTACGTCATTGCGTATGGCCTTGCA
>JBQCGE010000243.1:0-3235 GCA_051955955.1 Verrucomicrobiota bacterium | reverse complement strand
GCAAGGTGAGTTAATCGGGGTAGAAAGAACGAGAAAATCAATTGACAAAAGCAGCTGCCTTCCGATACTCTACTTACCTTATAGAGATTGTCATTTAGTTGCCTGTATGAAAAAATATCTGGTCGGTTTAATCCTGCCCTTTCTGGCCTTCCAAGTCGCTGCGGCGAACAACGCGCTGCTAAATGTCTCCTATGACGTGGCGCGGGAAGTTTATGAAGAGTACAACCCGTTGTTTATCAAACATTACCAGGAAAAGACCGGTGTTGCACCGAAGATAACGCAATCTCACGCGGGATCGAGCAAGCAGGCTCGCGCGGTGATCGACGGTTTGGAAGCCGATGTGGTCACCATGAACCAAACGACCGATATCGAAGCGATAGCTAATAAAGGCAGGGGGTTGGTTGCCAAAGATTGGCGTACGAAGTTTACTAACAATGCGGCGCCCTATACCTCCACTATGGCTTTCATGGTGCGACAAGGGAATCCAAAGCAGATTAAGGATTGGGATGACCTGATCAAGCCCGGCGTGGCAGTCGTGGTGCCCAACCCGAAAATTACGGGAAATGGCCGCTACAGCTATCTGGCTGCGTGGGCCTTCGCGAATGAGAAATTCAAGGATGAAGGCAAGGTGAAGGAGTTCATGACCGCGCTGTTCAAAAACGTTCCCGTCCTGGATTCGGGTGGGCGGGGTGCAACAACGACTTTCGTCCAACGCGAAATTGGTGATGTGTTGCTTACGTTTGAGGCAGAAATCATAACGAACATCAAGGAAATGGGTGCGGATAAGTATGAGATCGTCTATCCCTCAGTCAGTGTGCAAACCGACATGCCGGTGGCCATTGTGGAGCGAGTGGTGGACAAGCACGGAACACGCGAACTTGCCACAGCTTACTTGAATTACCTGTATAGCGAACCGGCGCAGGAGTTGCTCGTGCGCCATGGCTATCGTCCGTCGAATCCGGTCGTGGCGAAGAACACCGAAGGTCAATTCGGCAAATTACGACTGGTGAAAGTGGAAGATTACTTCGGCGGCTGGGACAAAGCCCAGAAGACACATTTCAGCGAAGGCGGCACTTTTGACCAGATCTATGCCAGAGGCCGCTAAACGGGATGGTTATCCCATCGGCGGGAAAGAAAGCGTCCAAAAAGTGCGCCAAAATGCCTGCGAAAGAATTTTCAATCCGCTCAACCGGTTGGCGGAGTCGAGCGACTTTTTCTTTCGTGGGCGACTGGAAGCGCATGAGCGCGGTTTGGAGCGATTTGTCTTTCATGGGCCGAGCGGTGGCGGTGATCCGATCAAGCTTGGGATTTTTGCAGGGATACATGGCGATGAACCCGCCGGCTCCGCTGCAATCATAAAGATTGCCGAGCACTTAACCCGGAATCCGTTCACTGCGGAAGGATACGAAATTTATTTCTATCCGATCTGCAACCCGACTGGATTCGAAAAAGGGACGCGGGTTTCCGCTTCTGGCCTGGATTTAAACCGGGAGTTCTGGCGCGGTTCGCAGGAGGTTGAAGTGCGCCAGTTGGAAGCCGAAATTCTGGCGCATTCATTTCACGGGTTGCTTTCGTTGCATGCGGATGACACGAGCGACGGGCTTTACGGGTTTGTCCGCGGTGCTTTGCTGGCGAAATCCCTTTTAGAGCCCGCGTTGAAGGCTGCCGAAGCGGTATTGCCGCGAAACCGGAATTCGATTATTGATGGATTTACTGCGGAGAATGGGATCATCAGCCAGTGCTACGATGGGATATTGACCTCGCCGCCCAAATTGGAGGGAACGCCCTTTGAAATCATATTGGAAACTCCGCAGGGAGCACCTGAAAGCGCGCAAGTGGAAGCGTTCAGCCACGCAATCCTAACGGTGCTGGGAGAATATCGGAAGTTCATTTCGTTCGCCGCGGACCTATAATGAGGCGGAAATTCAATGCAATGCCAGGCTTCGGCCTGACGATGGGGTTTACTCTGTTTTACCTCAGCGCAATCGTTTTGTTCCCCATGGCAGGATTGATCCTGAAAACCATTGGTGTCGGATGGCATGAATTCTGGGGAGCGGCCATGACCCCACGTGCGAGTGCCGCATATAAACTCACGTTTGGAGCTTCCTTCGCTGCGGCGTTCGTGAATGCGATTTTTGGATCAATCCTCGCCTGGGTATTGGTTCGGTATCACTTTCCGGGAAAACGAATTATTGATGCGCTCGTGGATATTCCATTCGCGCTGCCAACGGCAGTTGCTTGATTAACATTGGCCAATCTTTTCAGCCAAAAAGGGTGGCTGGGTGATTTTTTGGTTCCGCTCGGAATCAAAGGCGCTTACAGCCGATTGGGCGTGGTGATTGCATTGACTTTTGTGAGTCTGCCGTTCGTTGTGCGCACCTTGCAACCGGTGATTGAAGGCCTGGAACGCGAAGTTGAAGAAGCTGCTGCGACGCTGGGGGCGGGGCGGATGCGAACATTCCTGAAGGTGATTGCGCCCACACTCTTCCCGACATTGATTACCGGGTTCGCGCTGGCTTTTGCGCGCGCTGTCGGGGAGTACGGACGCGTGATTTTTATCTCGAGCAACATGCAATACAAGACCGAGATTGCACCGCTCGTGATCATCAGCATGCTGGAGCAATATGAGTATAACGCTGCGATGAGCATCGCAGTCGTCCTGCTGGTGATTTCTTTCGTGATGTTGATCGTGATCAATTTGCTCGAGAAGTGGTCGAGCCGTTATCAATCCTGATGAGCGCCGCCATTACCCGAAAACAAAAAGCAGGCACGTTGAAATCGCAACGGGCCAGCGAGGAATCCGCATTGGCCAAGTGGACGCTAATTGCGATAGCGCTGGCCTTCGTCGCGGTTTTTCTGCTGTTGCCGTTGATCAACGTTTTTTACCAGGCGTTCTCGAAAGGTCTGGAGTTTTATCGCGAATCGTTGATGGAGGAAGATACCATCCACGCGATCAAACTCACTTTGACGGTGGCGGCGATCAGTGTTCCGCTCAACCTTGTGTTTGGCCTCGCCGCTTCCTGGGCTATCGCGAAGTTCGAATTTCCGGGGAAGACATTTTTGATCACCCTGATTGACTTGCCGTTTGCGGTTTCGCCCGTTGTGGCGGGATTGATGTTCGTTGTGTTGTTTGGGCGTGAAGGGTATTTCGGTGACTGGCTGGATGCGCATAATATCAAGATCATCTTCGCAGTTCCGGGAATGGTGCTCGCAACGGTGTTCGTTACCTTTCCTT
>JBQCGE010000242.1:0-2778 GCA_051955955.1 Verrucomicrobiota bacterium | reverse complement strand
TCGCCCGCGAGAAGCCATTCCTCGATTTTCATGGATAGGCCGCGTTTGAGGAGGACGGGTTTGCCGGTTTTGGCCGCGGCAATTAGCAACTGGAAGTTCTGCGCATTGCGCGCGCCGATCTGAATGATGTCGGTGTATTCGGCCACCAGTTCGGCATGATCCTGCGAGAGCAGTTCAGTGATGATGGCGAGGCCTGTTTCGCGACGAGCTTTATCAAGCAGTTTTAGCCCCTTTTCGCCAAGGCCCTGGAACTCGTAAGGAGAAGTGCGAGGTTTGAACGCACCGCCACGAAGGACTTTTGCACCGGCTGCTTTGACCGCTTTGGCAGTGGTCATGAGCTGGGACTCGCTTTCAACGGAGCAGGGGCCAGCCATGACGATCATTTCCTTCCCGCCAATCACGACATTTTTATTGATTCGAACGGTTGAATTGCCGGTGTGTGCTTCGCGGCTGACGAGCTTGTAGCGCTTTTGGACGGGGATGACGCGCTCGACCTGGGGCCAGGCGGAGAGGGTTTCAAGCGTGTGATTAGTGCGTTCATCTCCTATCGCGCCGATGACGGTGCGTTGGACACCGCGCATCACGTGGGGTTCGTAGCCCAGCTTTTTGATTTCCTTGAGCACGGCGGTTTCCTCTTTCTTTGTAATGTCTGGTTTTAAGACGACTATCATAAGTTCTTTTGAGCCAGGAAGCGCCGGGCCAATAAAAAAGCCGCAGGCGCTCACCTGCGGCTCGGGTGAAAAAATAATAATTAATCACAGCCCGAAACGCAGATAGGCAGGGGTAAAGTAAAAACCCCAGAAGCTGCTAAATCGGCTGTAAAAGCAATTCATTTGCGTCCGCAAGATACAGGGTGGTGTCGTCTAAAGTCAATTGTTAATGTTTCTGCGCGATTGCCAAAGGTGGATGAATCTCTTAGAAGTTGGGGGTTGCTCAGCAGAACGGTTACGGCGTTTTTGCGTCGAGGAATTCGCAGGAAAGCTGGAGGCGAGCATCGAATTTAGAAAAAATGATCCCGATGAAGCTGCTTAAGAATGGATTGTGCCTCCTGACGGCACTGGTTTTTTGCGCTGCCCGCATTCAAGCCGACGCGCAACCCCCTGAACAATTGCTGCCGGATGATACGTATGCCGTCCTGACAATACCCGATTGGCAAAAGCTGGACACTTACCAGAAGACATCGACTTGGGGACAGTTCTGGAATGATCCGGCGATGCGACCCTTTCGCGAAAACTTCGAGAAGAATTTCACGGCAGGGATTATTGAGCCGATCGAAAAGGAGCTGGGACTGAAGCTGACGGATTACAAGGAGCTGTTGCAAGGACAATTGACGCTCGCTGCGACTCCCGCAGCGGAAGCAGGCGAGGATTTTGAGCTTTTACTGCTGCTCGATGCAAAGGATAAGAGCGATGTGCTCGCGAGCCGCCTTGCGGAACTGAAGAAAAAATGGAGCGACAGCGGAAAAGAAGCCAAGAGCGAGAAGATTCGGGAGGTCGAATTCAGCAGCGTTACAATCAGTTCAAAAGATGTGCAGGCGTTCCTGAAGAAGGTTTTTCCAGCCAATGCCGAGAACCCGGAGGACGAATCCGCGGAGAAGAAAGAGGCATCGCCGGTCACTTTGCATATCGGTCAATCCAAGTCGCTGCTGATTGTTGGTCAAAACACTAAGTTCATCGAAAAAGTCATTGCGCGCCAAAATGGGGGCCAAGTGACCGCCCTTGCGGACCAGCCAATTTTTCAAAAGAGTTACGCGTCCCTTTTTCGGGATTCATTGGGATACGGTTGGCTGAACTTCAAACCGGTTTACAACAAAATAATCGAAGCCGGGAACAAAGCGGATAATGACACAAATCCAGGAATGAAGGCGGACAAAATCCTGCCTGCGCTCGGTTTAAGCGGGCTGGAATCAGTGGCTGGTAAATTTGCTGGAAATGCTGAGGGAACGCAGTTTGAAGCTTTTGTGAGCGTACCGGAAAGCCAGCGGGAGGGATTGTTCAAAATTTTCTCGCTGGAAAAGAAGGACGCGGCTCCACCCGCATTTGTGCCCGCTGACGGGCTGAAATATCAGCGCTGGCGCGTGGACATGAAGAAAGGGTGGGCGACGCTGGAAGCGACACTTTCGAAGATTGAGCCGTCGCTTGCGGGAATGGTTCAACTCATGCTGGGAGCGGCAGGGAAGGACAAAGACCCGAACTTCGACTTGAAGAAGAACCTGATCGAAAATCTCGGAGATGATGTCATTGTTTATACAAAAGCGCCCAAGGCGAACAAGGCTGAGGAACTGCAGAATGCGCCGGGTTTGGTTTTGATCGGCTCGCCCAATCCTGGACAGTTGCTGGATGCGATGCGGATGCTGGTTTCACTTGTGCCGGGACCAGTAAGTACAGCGCCGGTGAAGGAACGTGAGTTCCTCGGAAAAAAGATTTACTCCATTGACGCGAATATGTCCCCCCTGCCGGCCGGGGCTGAAGGGGCAGTAGCACCAAAGACTCTGAACTTTACTGCCAGTTCGGGTTACCTGGCGTTTTCGACAGATTCGGCTGCGCTGGAGGAATATCTGCGCAGTAATGAAGGGAATAACAAGAGCCTGCGCGATGTGGCGGGGTTCGGTGAAGCAGTTCAGAAGCTCGGCGGCAGCGACACAGGATTTCTGACTTATGAAAACCAGAAGGAGAGCATGCGCGTCCTGCTGGAAGCGATCAAAAACGATCCTGAAGGAATGCGGCGCACGATGTTCTTCGGGGTGGCTGGCGGGGCGGAGGAAGGAGAGGAGAATCG
>JBQCGE010000241.1:0-3457 GCA_051955955.1 Verrucomicrobiota bacterium | reverse complement strand
CATCCAACCGGAAGCGTGAAGCGACCAGAATTCAGGCGAACGAACCCCCAGCGCCTTTGGGACAACCTCACAAAAAATCAGAATAAAACCAAAAATCGCGAAACCAAAAATCAGTTGTGAAACATAACTTTCACCCAGCTCTGTATGGCGGAAAATCCAGACCGTGACCCCAATGATCATCCCGTTGCCGAGCGTGTTGCCAAGGGCAAGGGTCGCGAGCAGGTTTTGGGGTTCGCTGAACAAACGCGCAAGCCTCCCCCCTTCCACCGGCTTGTCCCGGGCAAGTTGCTGAGCGCGCCATTTACCCAGCGCGAATAAGGCTGATTCCGCGAGGGCGAAAAAAAAGCTGCACGCCGCCACCAGAACCAACGCCATAGCAATGGCGAACCAGCTCAATAGCATCGGGGCTAAGATGAAGAAATGGAATGGAAAAGGCAAACTCAGGAGACTCAAGGCAGATGAGCCCGCAAAAACTATTTGACAGGAAATATTTATCTAAATGCCTGCTTATAAAGAATTTAGAACATGTCCAAAACCA
Organism: Verrucomicrobiota bacterium; assembly: GCA_051955955.1. Lineage (GTDB taxonomy): Bacteria > Verrucomicrobiota > Verrucomicrobiia > Limisphaerales > SXQI01 > DASVNK01. The sequence goes on along the minus strand of JBQCGE010000241.1, from coordinate 2,919 downwards.
CTCCGATTCGCCTTGCCTGCCATTTTATTTAATGCGAGATTCACGCCGTTTAAGCGCCGTCGGTAGTAGCATAATCCGGGGGTGGACGGCCCCAGTTCTCCCTTGATTGGGAGTTGCCGGATTCAGGGTGGACCTGATTTGAACTGAATGAGCACTGAACAAGCGATAGAGTTGGAAGGCACAATCTCAGCGGTTTTGCCGGGAACGATGTTCCGGGTGAAACTCGACAACCAACACGAAGTCCTCGCGCACATTTCCGGTAAAATGAGAAAGCACTTCGTCCGTCTGACTGCCGGTGATCGCGTGCGCCTCGAAATGTCACCTTACGATCTAAGCAAAGCTCGGATCACCTATCGCTTGCGTTAATCCTTTTGGCGTCACTTCGACGCACTTACTTCCAATTTACTCTGCTTTCCGCGCGTTCGATTCACGTCAACGTTAGCGATTATCTTTTTCTCCGCCGCGCTGGACCAAAATAATATCCGCCCGAAAGACGGACGCCGACAAAGCGCCGTTCTCGTGTGGAGCGTTCGTCTTTATTTTCGTCAAAAAGCGAGGTGTATTGGTAATTGAACCCTTCCAGTTTGGTTCGCTCGATCTTTTGCCCAATGAACCGCTCAATCGCAGTCACATGCTTCACATCCTCAGCCGTCATCAGCGTGAAAGCGTCGCCAGATGACTGTGCGCGGCCAGTCCGGCCGATCCGGTGCACATAATCCTCCGGGTGCTGCGGCACATCGTAATTGATCACGTGGCTCACCTCCGGCACATCCAGCCCGCGCGCGGCAATATCCGTGGCGACCAGCACTTCATAACGTCCTTCACGAAAACCGTTCAAGGCCTGCTCGCGTTCGCGCTGGGTGCGGTTTGAATGCAGCGTCGCAACCGAATGATTGTTCTTCTTGAGCACTCGCCCGACTTTCTCAGCTCCATATTTTGTGCGGCAAAATACAATGACGGAGTCATAATTTACCTGCTCCAGGAGGGCACGCAGCAAGTCCGTTTTTTGTGCATCAGCTACGGGGTAAATAATATGCTTCACCATTTCGGATGGTGACCTGCGCACTCCAATCTCGACCGTCTTCGGCTGGTGCCTCGCGAATTGAATGAGCGATTCAATTTCCGGCGGAATGGTGGCGGAAAAAAGGGCCGTATGACGTTTGCGAGGGCATTTTTGGATGATGCGCTTTACGTCCGGGAGGAAGCCCATGTCCAGCATCCGGTCCGCTTCGTCCAGCACGAGAAATTCCACTTTGTCCAGCTTGCACGTGCCGCGGTTGAGGTGATCGAGCAGCCGTCCCGGTGTCGCAACCAATACATCCGTCCCTTCTTTCAGGGTCTGCATTTGTTTGCCATAGCCGACCCCACCGTAGACCACCCCAACTTTTAATGTGGTGAATCGGGAAAAATCACGAATGGCCGTATCGACCTGGGCTGCCAGTTCGCGAGTCGGTTCCAGGATCAAGGCGCGTATATAAGGCGCGTGCTGGTCGAGTTTAGATAAAATGGGGAGAGCGAAGGCAGCGGTTTTACCGGTGCCGGTCTGGGCGCTGCCAATCACATCGTGCCCCTCGAGGATGAGGGGAATGGCACGGCTTTGGATTGGAGTGGGCTCGGTGTAGCCCATGGCTTTCACCCCTTCGACCACTCCTTTCGAAAGACCCAATTGTGCAAAAGGCATGACCAAAGATACAGGAAGTTGAAAAATGGGGAAGATTTTTAATAAAACCGAGCTCTCGCGCAGGTGGCTTGCAAGCCTCCTTCAAACTGAAGTTTACGGGGGGAGCTGTACAAATTTTTTCGCTGGATGGAATAGCTATTCAATCTAGTGTCCTCTCCGCGACCTTCATCCTCCGCTGAGACGGAGGGAGAGGGAGAAAAGCCGACGCGCCAGTGTGAAGAAACTTCGTTCCTTCCACCCTCACTTCATTCCTAATCTTAACCTGGGCTCAAACGGAAACTCAATCGAAGTGCAATAAGGCGCGAACATCCGACAAATACTTGTGCTCCTGATCCCCCAATTTCCCATCGCTCGCCAGGACCGAACCCAAAATGCCAAAAGCCTCCCGCCGTGAACCCTCGCTCTGGAACACAGCCGCAAGTGATGCGAGGAAAGCGCGTTGGTCCCCTTTGCTAGTCATGTGATGGTTCACGCGGGTATAACTCTCATCGACAAACCGGCGCCGTTCGTCTTCCGAGTTAAAACCGATTGTCCCAAGAAACCGCTGCACGCAGTCACTCTCCGCGATCGCGAGATGCCCATCCGCATAAGCCCCCGCCACCAACAAATCCATCAATGCCCGCCGCTCCGCTTCCGAAAACGAGTTTTTCATGCTGCGAGGATACACAAAAACGAAGAAAAGTAACACCCACTCCGATTCCTACGCTTCAGTCGGAAGGGGTAGCCGAAACGAACAATTGGTTGCCTCAGGTCATTAGAATTTGGAGAACTTCACGTGAAGATATAAACGCAAAAAGGCCGGAACGGTTGCCCGTTCCGGCCTGCGAATCAATTCCGTGTAGGTTTATTGGCGCACGCGGAAGAACCGCTTGGTGCCGTTAGCTGGCGTTGTGAAGCTGCTGCCGGTCACGCCGGAAACAGGTTGCCAGTTGGGAGTGCCGAGTGCGTCCGTTGCTTCCAATGTTCCGGGTCCATTCCAACTGATGGTAATGTTGCCGTTGCTCGCCGAAACGCTGAGAGTGGTATCCACCACTGCCGTAAATGGCGCGATGGAGAATTGGTTGAATACCGCCTCCGCCAACGGCGCGTCGAAGTTATTATCGTGCGATGTGACCACCATGCCGACATAGAGAGTCGTCGGCAGGGCTTCGCCAGGAGTTGTGTGAGCACTCAACAAGTTCCAGGTCACGCCATCGTTACTCCAATAGCCTTTAAGTTCGTTCGTTGTTGCCGTCTCG
>JBQCGE010000240.1:0-12042 GCA_051955955.1 Verrucomicrobiota bacterium | reverse complement strand
CCGGTCATCGCGGAAGAATTATTCTGGTTTGGGTTCAGGATAACTTCCGCGGGATTTGCCGATATATTCGCGGGCAGCTCGCTCCAGGGCGCAAAGGTTCCGTGGGTTGTTGATCGGCTCTCTTTTCCTGCGATAACCTGCTGCATCGCATTCCAAAACCCCGGAGAGCCGGTCGCATCAAAGATTCGGCATTGGGAACCATCCTCAAACTCCGCTCGGGCGAGCAGCAACTGAACCTGGCTTGCGTCTGGAAAAGGTTCGTGGCTCTCAATTGCAACGGGGAGCAGATACTCCTCAGCATCGGTTTCGTTGAAATCGACATAGAGGGTGAGAAATGCGATCCCTTCAGTGAAGTGAATAAGTCGATTGATCTTCACCGAACTGATCGTGCGCACCCGGCCAATGAACCAACTTTGCTGCTTGAGGAATTGCGGCAACCGCTTTTCCAACTCACCAGAGCGATGCGGATCGAACAGTTCCGTCCAATTTCTTCGAATGCGCAGCGGTTTTAGAGCCGAAAGATCGGTCACATTGGCCACTGTCGCGGGTTCCAGCAGGAACCAAAACGCCGCGTACGGAGAAAGGGATAACGTATAAGGCGCTTCAGAAATTGTGGGAAAGGGAGCGCGGCCAAAAAGCTCAACCGGGGTCCAGTCCTTGAACGCAGCGAGATCGAGTGAAACGGGTTGCGCGTAACGTGATAAATTCGCGACCACCAACACGACCTGTTCTCCAGCTTTCCGGATGTACACCATCACTTTGCGATTACCGGGATGCAGGAACTGCATGTCCCCTTCGCTCAACGCATCCAGCCGCTGGCGGAGGGCAAGCATGCGGCGAATCCACCAAAGCAACGAGTTTGGATTGCGCTGCTGGGTTTCAACGTTAACGGTTTCGTAATGATATTCCGGGTCGACGATTACCGGGAAAACCAATGCGTGAGGAGATGCCTTGGAAAATCCGGCGTTTTTGTCGGAACTCCAGTGCATCGGCGTGCGCACCCCATTGCGATCACCGAGAAATGTATTGTCACCCATTCCGATTTCGTCGCCGTAGTACAAGACTGGCGTGCCGGGGAGTGAAAGCAGCAAAAGGTGGAGCAATTCTATTTTTCGCCGGTCGTTGCCCAGCAATGGGGCGAGCCGCCTCCGGATGCCGAGGTTAATACGAGCCCGGACATCGCCTGCATACATTCGATACATGTAATCCCGCTCTTCATCAGTGACCATTTCGAGCGTGAGTTCATCATGGTTGCGGAGAAAAATTGCCCATGCGCTCGTTTCCGGGATGGGCGGGGTTTGCTCAAGGATGTCGATGATGGGAAAGCGATCTTCCATTCGAACCGACATGAACAACCGCGGCATGAGCGGAAAATGAAAAGCCACGTGGCACTCATCACCCCGGCCTTCTCCGAAGTAAGCGGCTGAGTCTTCAGGCCATTGATTGGCTTCGGCCAGGAACATTCGGTCGCCGTACTTGTCGTCCACGTGCGACCGGAGCTTTTTGAGGAAGGCATGTGTTTCAGGCAGGCTTTCGCATGAAGTTCCTTCTCGTTCGTAAAGATATGGGATTGCATCCAGTCGCATTCCGTCCACGCCAATATCGAGCCAGAAATCGAGGATCTGCATGATCTCGCGATGGACTTCCGGATTGTCAAAATTCAGATCGGGCTGATGGAAAAAGAAACGATGCCAGTAATAGGCATTGGCCACCGGGTCCCAGGTCCAGTTGGAGGGCTCGAAATCCTTAAAAATAATGCGGGTTTCCTGGTATTTCTGGGGGTCGTTGCTCCAAACGTAGTAATCCCGGAAATTGGAATTGGGTGGCGAGCGGCGTGCCCTTTGAAACCATGGATGCTGGTCTGATGTGTGGTTTATGACCAATTCAGTGATGACGCGCAGACCGCGATCATGTGCCCCGTTCAAAAAGGTTTTGAATTGATCGAGAGTCCCGTACATCGGGTTGATGGAATAATAATCGGAAATGTCATAACCATCATCCCGCAACGGCGAGGGATAGAAAGGGAGCAGCCAAATGGCCGTGATGCCGAGGTCCTGAAGATAATCGAGCTTTTGCGTCAGCCCTGGAAAATCACCGATGCCGTCGGCATTGCTGTCGAAAAACGAGCGGACATGCAGCTCGTAAATGATCGCTTTTTTATACCAGAATGGGTCCTTTTCAGTCTTGAATATGGCGTGCCTTTCCCGCGGCGAATCATTCATGCAAACCCAATTACTCCTTGCCCGAGATCGTACCATTGCCGGTAACGGTTAGCAAGGCGCCCAACCCCTAAAAACACCCCGCCTGTAGCTTCAGGCGGGGTGGGGAAGGATGCAGAAAGGCAAACGCCCTTTTAATCAAATCACACGCAATTGGCCCGAACCTTACCGCAAAGTAAGGAGGAGCGTGCTGCCAATCCTGTTCAAGTAACAGCTTGCGATGCGATCACCCAGCAATCAGCAAATCTTTTGCCATGAATATCCGAGCCAGAGAAAGTTCCTTAGCCTCCTTCCAACTAAAGCACTTATAAATATTTTATGCTTTGAGCTTTGCGTGAGTTAAACGTTCGGTTGTAAGCGTAGTTTACAACTTTGAATCCGGTGGCCCCGAGCATTTTCGGATCTGCGCATGACTTGCCAACCAAACGGTCCCGTCCTACGATTGCCGAAATTACAAGGACTATGAAGATTGTTTACCTGCTGGGAGTTTTGATGATGGGACTGAGTTTGAGCGCAATGGCGGCGGATGCAACCGCAAAGAATTCCAAAAAATCCGGAAAGCTCTACCATGTTGTTTCCTTGAAATTCAAGGAGTCCGCCACCCCTGATCAAATCCACGCGGTAGAAAAAGCCTTCAGGGAATTGAAAACCAAAATTCCAGGTATCACCTCGCTTGAATGGGGAACAAATGTTAGCCCTGAACATCACGACAAAGGTTTTACTCACTGTTTTGTCCTCACTTTCAAGACGGATAAGGCGCGAGATGAATATCTCGTTCATCCCGCTCACAAAGCTTTCGGCCAGGTGCTTGGGCCTGTCATGGCGGATGTCATGGTGATCGATTTCTGGGCTCAAAAATAACTCGAACGAAATAAAATTCCGGGCCCTGCATTGAATGAACGGGAAATCGCGAGATAAACTAGGAGCATGATAATTTCTCGAGAGGAGTTGCAGAGCATTGTTCGAGCGGAACATAAATCACCTCATCAGTTGCTCGGCATGCACCCGCTCGGGGATGGTGCAGGCGTGGTTGTGCGAACGCTTCAACCGGGTGCCGAAAAAGTTGAGGTCATCCCAGTTCACGAAAAAGGCAAACCCACTATTGCACTCAAGCAGATCGATGGAGCCGGATTATTCGAAGGGAGCAGCAAAGATTCGCGAAACGTTTATGCCTATGATTTGAAGGTCTCTTATCCGGGCGGCGCATCCGCGCAGTTTCGCGATCCATTCTCGTTCCTGCCGACACTTGGCGAAATGGATGTTTACCTGTTTGGTCAGGGAAATGAACTGCGGATTTATGACAAGCTGGGATCACATTTGCGTGTGATCGATGGCGTTCAGGGCGTGAGCTTCGCCGTGTGGGCTCCGAATGCGCAACGGATCAGTGTGGTTGGTGATTTTAACCAGTGGGATGGACGCCGCCACCCCATGCGCCTGCTTGGGTCATCTGGGATTTGGGAAATTTTCATTCCGGGATTAGGCGAAGGAACCCTTTACAAATACGAGATCAAAACCCTTCAGGGGCATCTCACGGTTAAAACAGACCCGTATGGAACGTTTTACGAAGTGCCTCCAAAGAATGCAGCGATTGTTTGGGACACTCAAAAGTTTCAATGGAGCGATGCCAAATGGCTTGAGCAGCGCGGAAAGAAAGACCCGCTTCGCTCGCCGATGAGCATTTACGAGTTGCACCTCGGGTCATGGAAGAAGCAGAGCGCTTTCGAGGGTTACACCTACCGCCAACTTGCCGACCTGCTCGTGGAATATCTGCACCGGATGAACTTCACCCACGTGGAGTTTCTCCCGGTAGCCGAACACGCATTTTATCCATCATGGGGATATCAGGTCACTGGTTTTTTTGCTCCGACTTCCCGGTATGGGACGCCGGATGATTTCCAATTCCTGGTGAATCGACTGCATGAGGCAGGCATTGGGGTGATCGTCGATTGGGTGCCTGCTCATTTTCCCCGAGACGAATGGGCGCTGGCGAAGTTCGACGGCACCGCCCTTTATGAGCATGAAGATCCGCGTAAAGGAGCGCACCAGGATTGGGGGACGTTAATCTTCAATTATGGACGGCATGAAGTTCGAAATTTCCTGATCGCCAACGCCCTCTTCTGGTGCGAACGGTATCACATTGACGGGCTGCGCGTGGATGCGGTCGCCTCGATGCTGTATCTCGATTATTCACGTAAAGAGGGAGAGTGGATTCCAAATCAATTCGGAGGACGCGAAAACCTGGAAGCAGTCGAATTCCTTCGCTCCTGCAACCACCACGTCCATACGCAATGTCCAGGCGTGGTCACCATAGCTGAAGAATCAACCGCGTGGCCGCAAGTCACCCGGCCCCCATACCTGGGCGGGCTTGGGTTCAACTTCAAGTGGAACATGGGTTGGATGCATGACACCCTGCACTACTTCCAACGCGAACCGATCCACCGAAAGTTTCACCAGAACGACCTCACGTTCGCGATGCTTTATCATTACAACGAGAACTTCATTTTGCCGCTCTCGCATGATGAGGTTGTGCACGGTAAAGGCTCGTTGCTTGGACGGATGCCGGGAGATGACTGGCAGAAATTCGCCAACTTGAGAGCGCTGCTGGCTTATCAATGGCTTTTCCCAGGAAAGAAACTGCTCTTCATGGGTGGTGAAATTGGCCAGGGTCCCGAATGGAACGCGAACGGGAGCGTTGAATGGTGGTTATTGGAGCAGGGGCCGTATCACATCGGCTTGCAAAAGATGCTGGAGGATGTGAATCGGTTGTACCGGGAAAGTCCAAGCCTCTGGGAGTGCGATTACGAAGGCGAAGGTTTTTACTGGATTGATTGCAGCGACGCGGAAAGCAGCATTCTGTCGTTCGTGCGGCAAAGGAAAAATGGCCAGGAACCTTTTGCGATCATCCTGAACCTCACACCGGTTTTGCGGACCGAATATCGCCTTGGGCTCCCCCGCGCCGGCGTTTGGAAAGAGGCTTTCAACACCGACTGCTCGCTTTATGGCGGGAGCAATCAAGGGAACCTTGGGCAAGTGATTGTGGATGCCGTGCCGATGCATGGTCACGCGCAATCCGCACTCTTAACCCTGCCCCCATTGGGTGTTTTGGTCCTGCGAGCCGAGTGAGTAGAGAACAACGAGAAATATCACGAAATCATCCGCGCGAGGACGCCTGAGCAAAAGCTGAATACCGCGATGCAGTCTTATTAATACTCGCGCTCGTATTGGTCCGCGCGCGAACTAAAGCAGCGGGATTGCGGTCGGTTCATTCGGAACTGGTCCGGGGAAAAGATTCAGCAGGAAGTCCGCTATGCATGCCTCACCGCTCAAGGATAATGCAGAAAAAAAAGACGGCCACCTCCTCAGGCCGTCTTTTTAAACTCCCCACATTTGGAGCAATGCTCCAAACCCCACATCCTCAGCAAAACTGTTACAAGGTTTGTATAAAACAGCTAATTGCCAAACTAAATCAGGCCACTCCCTGAAAAGAGGTCAGGGAATGCCTTAGTTCACAAATCACTGCCAGTCACCAACTTGTAAGCCTCCACGTACTTTGCGCTGGTTTTTGCGACCACGTCTTCAGGCAAAGCGGGTGCCGGCGGTGTTTTATCCCAATCGAGGGTTTCGAGGTAATCCCGCACGAACTGCTTGTCGAAGCTGGGCTGGCTTTTGCCTGGCTGATATTGGTCAGCAGGCCAAAAGCGGGAGGAATCAGGGGTTAAAACTTCGTCGATGAGGATCAGTTCACCGTTGGGCAGAGTGCCGAACTCAAATTTTGTATCGGCAATAATGATTCCGCGCTTGCGGGCGTATTCACGCGCGAAGCTGTAGATCGCGATGGAAATGGAGCGAACGCGTTCTGCGATATCGCTGCCGGTAATTTTGGCTGCCGTGGCGAAATCAATATTTTCGTCATGACCCGTTTCGGCTTTTGTGGCGGGAGTGAAGATGGGTTCGGGCAATTCAGATGAATCCTGCAGGCCGGGGGGCAATTTAATGCCGCAGACTGTTTGAGATTTTTGGTATTCCTTCCAGCCGGAACCTGCCAGGTAGCCACGAACGACGCATTCGATTGCGAGCGGTTTCGCCTTTTTCACGATCATGCTGCGACCAGCGACTTGCGCCTGGTATGGCTTCAATACTTCAGGCAGCGGATCACCGCGGCGGGAAAGGCGGTGATTCGGGACAATGTTTTCGGTCTTATCAAACCAAAAATGCGAAAGCTGAGTGAGGACTTCGCCTTTTCGTGGAATGCCGTTGGGCATCACGCAATCGAACGCGGAAATGCGGTCGGTGGCGACGAAGAGGAATGATTGGCCGAGATCAAAAATCTCACGAACCTTGCCGCTTTTAAGTTTCTTGAGCGGCGGCAGATCGAGGGAAAGAACCGTTTCGTTTGTCATGGGCGGGCATTATGGGAAAAGTTGTGCATTCTGCAAGCAGGTTGTACAGCATCTAAGTGCAAATTAATGAATATAGTAAGCCTTACGAACTTATTCTTTTTCCCGCCTGAACCTGTTGGTTCTTAACTGGTTTCTCTACTTCTTCTGGAAGTTTTATCTCCGGAAGATTCGAAGGAAATGATTTTAAAACTTTATATCTAAGTTCCTCGTTCGAAGCACTTAGGATTTCAATTCTAGCACCTTTGAACCCGATTCTGGTCCCTTCTGACAAATCATACTGAATTTCTTGAGAGAATGGCCCCCGTAAGTAGTCATTAGAAATTTCGCGGTAAAGAAATTTTACGATATCGCCAGCCCTGCCATTGTAAATCAATTCCTGTTTAAAGCTCCCAATCAGCGGTTCAAGTGAAGGTAGAAGGGTAAAATTGGGAATTGGTTCGATCTTCCTTCCAGGTTGTATTAAATTAATTTCCCAGAACCGGAGTTCCCTTTGGTTTTTTTTATTCGCAGCGATTCCGCCTCGAAGGATCGAAACTCTGCCGCTATTGAAAGTAGCTTGCAGCCCTTGTGGGGATTCAAAGTAAAGCCAGTTCGTGTCCTCATAGCTACATTTGAGATCTCCGCTTGGGATTCTTATAGAACAGTTCCAGAACCTACGCACCAAATCGTCAGAAAGTCTAAGTCCAGGATAAGCTTTAATTAAACCTCTATCTAAAACAGTATCACCAAGTTCCGCAACGGCATCCACATTGATCGGGGGTTTATCTACCCGATAGACCCTTGGATTGGTTATTCTCGCTGTTGAACACCCCGAGATCAGAAAACAACAAATTCCAACCCAAGCAAATACTAAGAGCTTCATTTTTTCAGCAATGTACCTTATCGTTATTACCAATTAAATTTCACAACACCATTACATTCAATGTAAAGCTATTAGATCATTTGACCATGCAGCTTCGTGCCTGACACAATTGCGCCATGCAGGTTGGCCTGGTCATCGATTAGGATCAGGTCGGCGTCGTTGCCGACCCGGAGCAGGCCTTTTTTGCTTTCGCCGATAATTCGCGCGGGGACCCATGTGCTCATTTTCAATGGCGTTGTGAGTCCGAAACCCCAGTTGATGTAGTTGCGGATCATGGCTAATTGGGTGGTGGCGCTTCCGCCGAGTGGAGGCACACCGGAATCATCCATCGCGCCGGCTCCAGAAATGACGAGCCCGTTTTCCTTGAGAATAATTTTCAACCCGCCCTGGATATAATCGCCTGGCGCACATCCCGCAGCAGGGCAGGAATCGCTAACAATCGCGACATTATCCGTTCCCTTTGCAGCGAGGATCAGGCGGATCATTTCGACCGGGAGATGATATCCGTCTGAAATAATTTCTCCTGAGAATGCAGCATGCGAGAGCAACGTCCCCATGCCCATCATTTCAGTGCCGAGCCAGCCTTCCGGGCGCGGTTTTCGCAGCGGCCAATCAATGGCGTTATTTGCATGAACAAAATGGCGTGCGCCATAAGCAGCAGCCTGACGAATTTCCTGCATCGTGGCGCGAGTATGGCCGATCGTGGGAACGCAGCCGCGCTCATGGAAAAACTGGCAGAATTCAGCGGAACCTTTTCGCTCCGGTGCATGGGTGAAGATGCGAATGAGACCCTGCGAGACATTCCAGAACTCCTCATACTCGCTGCGAATGGGATCGCGCAGGCATTCGAGTCGGTGTGCACCACGTTTGTCCGGATGAAAATAAGGACCTTCGATATGAATCCCGAGAAAGTTTGGATAGATAGCGGATGCTGCGCACTGATCAGCCAAGGTTTTGAGTGCGGCGCTCATCTGCTCGTGAGTCTCAGTCATGACGGTCGCCAGGAGGGAAGTGACTCCGTTCTCGGCGTGGAATTTTAGCGCGGCGTTGTTGCCCTCCGGATTTGCGCCCACGAAATCGTGAGTCAGCCCGCCGTGGTTATGAATATCGACCAGGCCGGGAGCGAGAATCAACCCCTCACAATCCACAACTTGTGCCCTGCCCGATTCGGAAGGACTCTCATTCAGCCAAATCCTGGAGATAGTCCCCTGCTCCACGAGCAATGCGCCTTCGGAAAGGAAGTCAGGAAATGCGAGGCGGGCGTTACGGAATAGAATTGGTCTATCGTTCTTGTTGCGGGAGAGTGAAATTCCGGCATGGCGCATGAAAGGATTAAGGCCATTCCCGGCAAAGGTGGAAAGCCAAAAGCCTTACTTCTGAACGGAAAGCTTTTGGGATAGTGCGGAGATGGTTTGGGCAGGAGTCATTCCTTGCGAGAGCAGACCGGCCGCCGCGCCGCTGGTGGCAGCGGAAGCGGGTGAAGTGCCGCGCGAGATGTAGTTATCCCCCATGTATTGGAAATAGTAGGAACCTTCGTTCGCCAGCCGCACGAAAGATCCGTAATTCGCGTAAGATTCGAGAACGCCGTTGTGTGCTGCGGTAACTGCGATGAACGATGGATATGCCGCAGGAAAAATCGGCTGGTCTGTGCCCGAATTGCCAGCTGCGGCAAACAGGAGCATCCCCTGCCCTGCAGCATTACGGCTGGCAATGTCACCCAGTTCATTTCCACCTGCACCACCGGAGCTGATATTGATGATGTCCGGGCGTGGGGTGGAATTCATGGCGGCAATAATGCCGTTTGCCACATCCCAGGAAGTTGTTGTTCCAGCAGCGCCGTAAATATCGATGGGGCGAATGATCGCATCCGGGAATTGCTCCCAGATTACACTGGCCATGGCAGTCCCGTGGGTTGGATCGGCGGGAAGTTTGCCAGGATCTCCTGCCAGTTGAATGGAAGGCAGTAATTTAGAATTATTTCCAAAGGACTGAACAGGGGTGTCAATCAATGCAATTACGACCTGCTTTCCGCCGCTCGAACCAGAGGAACTGCTGGTGGAGCCTGGAGCTTTGGATTGGCTAAGCGCCGGATTTTGAGGGGCTGAGTAAGCGAAATTATCCTGAATACTCAGGTTCGGATCCTCCGCCAACTTTTCGCGGGCGGCCTGGGCAGCTTCAGGCGAATCGAACGAGAGGCGATATGCATTCAACTCATCGGAAGTGGCAACAACTTTACCGCCGAGCTCTCTCGCGATTTTTTCGACATCGGCTTTTTTGCCGGGTTTCGCGGTGAGAATGATTTCGTTGGCCAGCCAGTTTCGCGATTTATTACCTGAATCGGGTGTGATGAGTGTCACGGCATCGGAAAGCTGGTTGCGATAGACATATAATTTCGTGCCGCCATTGGAATCGGGCACCAGCGCGTAATTCACGGAGGCAAGGAGTGAACGGAGGGCTTCTCCCTGGGAGAGGCGTTTGAACTCGACTGAAACTCTCGTGTCCAAACCTGGCTCCATATAGACTTTCCAGCCGGTGAGAGTGGCAAGACGGCCTAAAACTTTGTCCAACGCCCACGAATTGAGATGGGCATCGACGGTTTCACCTTTACGCCAGCTGAGGATTTGCGAACCGGAGGTCTGAAAGGGTTCAGCTGAATAGGAGTGAAATGGCACCTGGAGTAAGAGTGCCAGCGCGAGGATTGTGGCAAAGCCTCGAAACATGTGAACTGAAGTTACCGCAGATCAAACGCCGTGGCGAGCCGAAGGTTGCGCGCAAAATGACGCAAGCAGGCAAAATTAGATATTCGTTTTAACCTCGGAGGAAGTATCCACGCTCTTTCCGCCACGCTCTTTTCGCTCCCGTTCATTATCCTTGTTGCGCTCCCAGCGGCCGCGGAGATTCTTCATTTTCTCGCGCTGTTCAGGGGTCAGAATTTCGGAAATTTCCTGGCGGGTGCGGCGGTATTCCTCGCGAGCTTTTGGGGCGACTGGTTCCCAGAGCTTTTTCATTCGCTCCTGGCCATCGGCGAGAATCTTTTCAACCTTTTCGCGCTGATCAGGGGTGAGGTGGACTTCCTTGTCGAGGCGCTGGAGATAACTGCGACGGTGGTCGCCGTTAAAGGGTTGGTTGTTCGTTTTTTTCGGTTGCGGTCGGGGGAGTGAATGAATGATAGCGCCACCCGTTGCGGCCCCTGCAACGAAAATGATGATGGCAGCCAGGATGACTTTCCACCGGGTCACCAGGGTTCTCCTTCATGGACGGGAGCGAGAACAGCTTCCTCAAGATCGGTGGCGAGCAATTCCGCGGAGGTGCGTGGCGCTTCGAATCGAGCCCATGCGCTGACGCAAATACTGATCGTGACGCAGGCAAGAGCGGATCTCCACATGAGCGTGGACCAAAGCGAAAGGGCATCCTGGCGAATGGTACTCGCGACGTGCGCCATAATTCTTTTTTCAAAAGCGTACGGCACGCGCGAATCCGCAGGAACGGAACGAGCAATTTGCACGAATTTTTGAAGCCTGGCGTCTTTCATCAGCTTACGTAAAACCAGACGGCGTCGTCTGTTATTAGGTTACAGATACTTTCCTTTTTCAAGCCTTTCGAGCGCTTTTTTCATGGCGGCACGGGCACGAAACGCCCGCACCTTGATGAGTGAAATGGACCAACCGGTAATCTCTGCTATTTCCTTGAGTGAACGTTCCTCAATTTCAAGCAGTTGGATAACCATCCGCGATTGCGGCGGCAGTTGCTCCATGACCTTGTGCAGAAGCGCGCGAGCAGCGTTCACATCCTGTTCATTGCCGAACGAGGCGTTGGATGGCACCGACTCGAGCCATGCAGATTCCTCTTCGGTAAAATCCGAGACCACCTGCTCGCGATTGCGCTGGTGCGCCCGGAGGAAATCGTAGCAGGTGCGAACAGAGAGCTTCATGAGCCAATGCTCGAACGGTGATTCGCCGCGGAAAGTGGAGAGCTTGGAGAATGCTTTGAGGAATATCTCCTGGACGATGTCCTCCACTTCGCTGTCGCGGCGGGCATATTTGCGGACGGTGGCGAAAATTCGGGGCTGGTACTTGACCACAAGCGGCTCGAAGCTCGCGGAATCACCCGCAAGAACCGCTTTGATCAAATCCGCGTCTGAAATTTCCATGATTTCGGGCTACACGCCCTTGTGACCGTTCCAGCATGCTAAGGGAGGAAGGTCCTTTTCTCATCCTCCGCCGCACTGGATTCTTCAATTTCCACCAAATGCTCCCGATCTTTGACGGTCATGTAAATGAATCCTCCAATAATGCTCCAGAAGAGACTGGTACCAAAACCGATCAGGGAAATCAAAAGCGCCTGGGCGTAAGGTATTTTGATGGATGACGCGGCCAGGAACAAAACATAGAGATTTTCACGCACACCCAGGCCGCTGGGGGTAATTGGCAGGGTTGAAATGCAGGTGACAATTGGAACTATAACCGCGATTGCGAGGAGCGGAGCATCGAGGTGGAAGCCCCAGATGAGAGTCATAAAATGCAGGATGCAAACGAGGTTGGCCAACATTGAGACGGGCAGG
>JBQCGE010000239.1:0-8140 GCA_051955955.1 Verrucomicrobiota bacterium | reverse complement strand
GTTCCGCGACGCTCTCCCCAAAAACCTCCAGGCAAAATGATCCGATCAGCCCGGCAGGAACCCTTAAAAGTTTATCCACTTTCAGCGGCCCGAATCCCTGCCCGCCTGCCGTTCCTCGTTGCTGTTCCGTCTGTCATGTTGTTTTGACGTCACAAGTCGCATTGGCTTTAATCCTGCCTGTGGACGAATCGGCAACTATTCTGGAGCCATTGGCCTATCATCGCGAGCTAAGGGACTATCTGAAAACAGAGGAGAGCGAGCTCTGGACCTGGTTTTCTTCCGCCCAGGCAAAAGCTGATTACAACGAGAAACTCCGCCTCGAATTGCTAAAAACCACATATCGCCTCGATGCACAGGGGCACCCCGAACTCCACGATTCTCTTCGGGAAGCAAAGGCCCGCCTCGATCTCGACATCCCCGTCACCTTTTACCAGGCCCAGCAAAATCCCCATCTGAATGCTCTCCTCTTCTACATGCCAGGTGAAGCTCACATTGTGTTCTCCGGCCCGGTCTTTTCTATTTTAACCCGGGAGGAACTCAAATCCGTCATCGGTCATGAACTCGCCCACTACCAACTCTGGACCCTGGATGGCGGCGACTTCCATATTGCAGACCGACTGCTGCATGCCGTTGCCAGCGATCCTCGCGCGGCCTCCAGCCACCAACATACCGCCCGAACCTACCAACTGTATACCGAACTTTTCGCTGACCGCGGTTCCTGGCATGTAACCCAGGATCAAAATCCGGTCATTTCCAGCCTGGTTAAAATCGAGACGGGCCTCCCTCAAGTCAACGCCGCGAGTTACTTGAAACAGGCAGACGAAATCTTTGCCAAAGGAAACGTTGCCACCGAAGGCCTCTCTCATCCAGAAGCTTTCATTCGCGCCCGGGCGCTCTCGCTCTGGCTGGAACAGCCCGCCGATGCCGAATCCCAAATCAACAGCATGATTGAAGGCGTCACCTCACTGGATAATCTGGATTTAATTGGCCAAAAACGCCTCACCCGCGCGACTCGCCGCTTCCTCGAAGTTTTACTCCACCCAAAATGGTTTCAAACGCCAGCAGTCCTTGGCCATGCCAGACTCTTTTTTCACGACTTTAAACCGGCGGTTGAGATTGAACCCGCTTCGACAGAAGGTCTGCTTTTCACCCACGACAAACTTGACCAATATTTCTCCTTTCTCCTGCTCGATTTCGTCAAAGCCGATCCTGACCTGGAGGAAATGCCACTTGCAGCCGCCTTCGAATTGAGCCGCAAATTGCGATTCGACGCACAATTCGAAAAGCTCGCCACAAGAGAACTAAAGCTAAAAGCCAAAGATTTGCGTCGCATTAAAGATCAGGCAGCCAAAATGCTGGTGGAAGCGGAGGTGAAGCATGACTGATTCTGTTGAGACTCCTTTTTTACAGTTCCTCGCCAATGGAATTGAGAGTGGCGGCTTTGAAACGGACGATGTGCTCGCCGCAATGCTTCCGTTACTCAAGCAAGTCAGCGCACTTCATCAGCAAAACCTCGTTGCTCCCCTTATTGGAGTGGAGCACCTCTACCTGGGCGAGCAAGGCGAACTGCTCTTCAACCCGGCAAACGCCTCGCCCGTTGCCAAAAATCTGGGTCAAGTCGAATCTCTGCAGCGTCCTTCCAGCCGCGGCATGGAGATCCTCGGTGAATCCCGACGCACAGCCGATCTGGATCAAAATTCCCTCAAAGTTGCCGACCTGAGTATCGGCATCGTCGGTGAAGAATTGACCCGGCCAGTTTATTTGCCCGATTATCGTTCCTGGGAGCACGCCATAGGTCATCACGATCAACTCACCGATATTTTTTCCCTCGGTCAACTCCTCGCAAGTATTGCCTGCGGTCTCGATTTCACCAACCTCCAGGACTTGGAACTTTTCGTCTCCAACCGCAACAATCTCTTTGCCATCCATCGCAGGCTTAACCCGGTGCTTGCCTCAGTCATCGTGCAGATGACTGAATTAAACCGGCACAAACGCGCCCCGGACCTCTCGCAAATCATTTCGCGGCTGGAGAATTATCGCGAGCAGACCGTCGCTCCTGATTTAAGTCGCAGCGAAGCATTTAAAACTTCCGGTCTTCTCGGCAAACGACAATTGATCCAGGCAAACCTCCGCGATCGCCTCTTCGAAATCTCGCGCCGCAACCGATTAATTTATTTTAAACCCACCCTCCACACGCTGAACCTCACCGTCGCCTCAGTCCCACTTTTGCTCGATTACAAAAATATCAAGCTCGAACAATTGTTCGTCTGGCACCCACAACTCGCCGCTACCATCACCGAAGGTACCCCAATGTCGCTTGGGAAATATCTCCGTTTCGAAGATGCGCCTTACATTCCCGGCCTCCTGGATAAAATCATCAGTGAAGAAAGGCGTGATCGCGCAGAATATGGATTTGCCCAACTGCGGTTGGTGATCTGTTTCCTGCGCTGGAATAACCTGAAGGAAGCGCCTGACGAACGAATCAATTCCCCGCTCCTGCTGCTCCCGGTCGAGTTGACGCGCAAGAAAGGGGTGCGGGATAATTACGTTCTGGATCCAACCAGTACCGAGGCAGTGGTCAATCCCGCCCTGCGCCATCATCTCAAGGAACTTTATAACTTAAACCTCCCCGAGCTGGTCGACCTTAAGGAGACTTCCCTCGATCAGTTCTGGGACTCGCTTCGCTCTCAAATTCAGGCGAGCGAACCCGGCGTTACGCTCTCCAAAATCGATCGTCCACGCATTGAACTGATCCATGAAAAAGCCCGTCAGCGCGTGGACCAGTATCGCCGCCGAATGAAAGTGCAGCCGCGACGCTCGTCCCCTTCAAAGCCGCAATATAGTTACGAACGCGAGGATTTCCGCCCGCTCGGGTTGCAACTCTTTCTCGAGAAAGTCCGCCCTGCGCCGATGCCCATGAGGGACACCCTCGGGGCCAACCCACAGCCTCGATTGCCCCATATCACGCAACCTCTCGGCTCCGAAATCCCTGACGATTCAGGTAACGTCCTCCAATCAGAACAAAAAACCTTTGCTCTCCATCAGGGTGAAAGCCAGAACCGGTACTCATGGGAGTTCGATCTCTGCAATATTACCCTTGGAAATTTCAATTACCGCAAAATGACGCTGGTGCGCGACTACGCGAACCTGATTGAAACCGACCTCGCAAGCGCCGCATTCGATTCAGTTTTTTCTCTCAGCGGCAGTCCTCCGGAGGCGGATGCGCCACCGCTTCCTCTGGGTGAGCAGAACCTCATCATTTCCTGCGATGCGGCGCAAGCTTCGGCGATCACCCGCGCCAGGACTGGCGCCAGCTACATCATTCAGGGCCCGCCAGGCACCGGTAAATCACAAACCATCACCAATCTCATCGCGGATTATGTCGGACGTGGAAAACGTGTCCTCTTTGTTTGCGAAAAGCGCGCGGCTATAGACGTGGTTTTCCACCGCCTTCGCCGACAGGGGCTCGATGAACTCTGCTGTTTGATTCATGATTCGCAAACCGACAAAAAGGCCTTCATCCAAAACCTAAAACAAACGTCGGAACAATTTCTGGCACAGGCCAGTGAAGATGCCGATATCGAGAAGATCTGGGCTGCCACCTTGCGCGCCATGGAATCAGACCTGGACAGCCTCAGGAGATATTCCGAAGCCATGGAGCAAGCTCGACCCAATACCGGCCTTCCGCTCCGCGCTTTGTTGCATCGTCTCGTCCAACTGCGTGGACGCGCTCGCGATCTCGCACCGGAAACTGAGGAACTTCTTCCCGGGTATCCTCTCTGGTTGCAACATGGCGAAACCGTGGATCGTATCAGCCATGCTTTTGTGGAATTGGGTGAGGATCTTTGTTTTGCTCGTCACCCACTCCACTGGCTCGGGCGCGAGGTACTTCAGGCGGATCGACCCATTGAAACACTCGGCAACCTGCTCGATAAAGCCGAGGATCTGCTCGACTCACTTGAAAACGCGCTCGAGTTTTCCGGCTTGCCCGACGAACTCTGGGACACCTTCGAGGAAATTCAGGCAATTCTCCAATTCGCAGTTCAAGCCCGACCTCTTGCCGACCGCTCTCTGCTTGGCACCTTGGTCTCAGCAACGAGCCCGACTGGTTTTGATAACCTCGCTGCCGAACTCGAGCTAAAAAGCAAAGCTCTGGTAGACGCCAAAGAAAAAAACAGCGGCTGGAAGGAGCCGATTTCCATTGATGATACCCAGAACGCACTGGAACAGGCTCGTAAATTCGAAAGCTCCCTTTTTCGTATCCTTCAACCGGCTTATTGGCGCCTGAAGAAAACGCTGCAAGCCCGATATGACTTCACACGCCATGCGGTTCCACCTTCTTGGAGCAAAATTCTGGGCGACTTATTCGCAGAGCATCAGGCGCAAGCCGCTTTGAACCAGGTCAGAGAACGCGCTCGAACGGAATGGCACACGGATGATCCCGATGCCCTGGTCGACCTCGTAGAACAACTTCGGCAGCAGATCCCTGCCGCTCATCCCTCCGTCAAAGGGCTTCTTGAGCAGCTTGCAAAATCAGATTCCTCGAATGCATTGATCCAGAGTTTGGCTGATATCCAGGAGCGCTTTGCAGAATTGGACGCGACTCTTGCCACCCTTCTTGAAGAACATGACCAATTCGATTTTCGTGAACTGAGCGAGGTGTTCGGCAGGCTGAGAGAACAGTCCTCAACCCTCGCGGAACTTTCACCGGTGCTGGGTGATTTTGTGGAACTGCCGGAAATCCTCAGCAACGCCCTCCGGCAGGTGGAACTTCCGCTCAACGAGTTCGAGGCGGCAATGGGGCACAAGAGTGTTAACCAGGTTTATCGCGAGGACCGCGCCATCAATCGTTTCGAAGGTCGGGTTCTTGCCCGAAAAATGGACCAGTTGCAGAAACGTTACAACGAATGGCTGGCATTGAACGCCAGGCGAATACGTTCGGGTGTGCGTCGAAAATTCCTCGAACATGTCAGGATTTCATCGCTCCCCGCTTCTCAATTGGACCCGGATCAAAAGTCCTTTAAAAAATCCTACGCATCGGGGCGACGCGATCTTGAACATGAGTTTGGAAAAACCATGCGCTACAAATCCATCCGTGATCTTGCCGCGGGGGACACGGGACAGGTCATCCAGGATTTGAAACCCATTTGGCTGATGAGTCCCCTCAGCGTTTCAGATACGCTGCCGCTTGATCCAACGCTGTTCGATGTGGTGATTTTCGACGAAGCCAGCCAGATCCCTCTTGAGGAAGCCATTCCCGCGATTTATCGGTCACAACAGGTCATCATTGTAGGGGATGAAATGCAATTGCCTCCAACTACCTTTTTCGCCACCTCTCGGAATGAAGATGAAACAGTGCTGCTCGAGGAGGAGGGTGAGCGGATTGAGATGTCGCTCGATTCAGATAGTTTTCTCACCCAGGCCGCTCAGAACCTTCCATCAACCCTTTTGGCATGGCATTACCGCAGCCGGTATGAAGCACTGATCAGTTTTTCCAATGCCGCATTTTACAGTGGAGACCTTTTCACCATTCCGGATCGCCATCGCACATTGGAAAACCAGTCCGAAATCAAAGTCACACGAGTTGAGCAGGGAGATGAAAATGTTCAACAGCTCCTGGCGCGTAGCATCAGCTTCCATGCCATGGAAAATGGCGTGTATGAGAATCGCACAAATCCAAACGAAGCGGCCTATATCGCTCGTCTCGTCCGAGGACTCCTCGCTCTGAACAACGGGCTCAGCATTGGCATCGTCGCCTTTTCCGAGGCGCAACAGGCTGAACTTGAGAGTGCCTTGAACGAGTTGGCTGACGAGGATGCCGAGTTTGCAGGGCGGTTCGAAGCTGAGATGGTCCGTGAGGAAAATGACGTGTTCTGTGGTCTTTTCGTCAAGAATCTCGAAAATGTCCAGGGAGATGAGCGGGACATCATCATCATGAGTGTCTGCTATGGTCGCGACTTGAATGGGCGCATGTTAATGAACTTTGGCCCCATCAATCAGCGGGGTGGCGAAAAGCGCTTGAACGTCATTTTCTCACGCGCAAAGCAGCACATGGCCATTGTCAGTTCGATCCGTTTCGACGAGATCACCAATGACTACAACGACGGAGCTAACAGCCTGAAGCAATTCCTTCAATATGCGGAGGCAGTTTCAAAGGGCGATGCCATAACCGCACGCAGAGTGCTCGAGAATCTGAACCCACTCGCTCGAAATGGTTTGGCGCCGATCAGCCGTGAGGATGCAGTCGTGACCGGTATCGCACACGCCTTGCGGGAGAGAGGATTCGAAATCGATCTCAATGTTGGGCAATCCCGTTTTCGTTGCGATCTTGCCATTCGATCAAAGACAGAAAATGTCTACCAACTCGGAATCCTGGTGGATACCGAGGGCCACTACGCCAACCCAAACCTGCTCGACCGCTACGTCATGCAACCTTCTATTCTCCGCGCTTTTGGTTGGCAGGTGCTTTTCGTCCTCACAAAAGACTGGTACCACAACCCCGATGATGTGATTAGCCGGATCGAGAAACTTTTGAATCATGTAGAATCTGGGGACTCCGAGGTGAACGCCGCGGCCGAAACACTGGAGGAAGCCCAGGCTTCCAAACCGGTAGCAGCAGGTTCGAATCGTGTTCCGGATGATAAGCAAAGTCCCGAAGAGGTTCTCGCTCTCCACACACCCGCGCCCAACCCCAACCCTGCCGTCCGCCACTTTGAATTGATCAGCGGAACTTCCCGAAAATTTTGGGAGATTTTTGTAAATGGGTCTTCTTTAACCGTTCGCTATGGACGAATCGGAACTGATGGGATAACCCAAACCAAATCATTCGCTGATGCAACTAAAGCTGCCGCGGAATCTGAAAAGTTAATTTTAGCGAAAAAGAAGAAGGGATACGCCGAAGTTTGAGGTCGAAACTCGCGGCGCTACCAGATCAATACTTTTGGCGACACCTCAATAGAGCAGCTTAGGTGCTTTCCGGGTTTTGAGGCGGTTTCTTTTTCCATTTGTACCAGGCCCGAAAATTGATTCCGATATAAAGCACATTCGATAAAACGCTCGGGACACTCTCCGTCAAAACGCCGAAGGCAATCCAACCCAGGCAGCCAATTGTTCCCAACAAAAACCCTCGCTTTCGTTGTTTGCTGATGTACCAAAGCCCCAGGAGATTGCCTGCCATGCCTATCCAGTCCGCTCCGTAAAAGTTGCCCAACCCTGCCATTGCACAAAAATCGGCGCGAGAGACCGAAAATCAAGGTCTTCGCACCAAGGCTGTCTCATTAGCTTGACTACGGATACTCCTTTGCGTCCCAAAATCTCGCAGTTCCTAAACGCTCAGATGGCAAAACACTCAGCCAAGAATCACATCTCCATTGACTTTCTAATTGTATTCTATTCTACTTACCGAATGAACCATTGCACACAGTTTGGTTCACCTTCGGACATTTCAGCCTGTTTGGAGAAATCTTTCACGCAAGATTTCTCCAGGCACGCTAACCGGGTGAGCCTCGCCAAAAAATCTCCCACCCAATCTCTGTACACCCTCTTCCGTGAATCACAGTGGCAAATACTCCATCGCGAATTCTCACAATCTGTCCCATCAACAATTACCTTTCCCATTCAATCCAGCGGGCGGCGGCGAACACTGGCCCGTGGGGCGAGCAAGTGGAATATCCCATCAAATTCCATCAAAAAACCCCTGCAATTCCACATATTTCACCAAAAATTTTTCGCAAATTCCATCTTCCCTGCTCCACCTGTGCTGCCCGTGTTTTCGAGACGCTCCGCGGGCCAACGCCTTTCTTGTTTACCGATATTACGCCCGTAGATTTAATCAGCCCAATGAAGACTTTTGAGGGATATCGCTTGATCAAGCCGGATGATCTTTCCTGGCGGCTTTCGAACCTGATGAATATCCCGAATGCGGATTACCTGGAGCGTACCGGGAGCGAGAACCTGGCAGCACGGCTCTGGCGGATGCCGCCCAAGAGCGCGAACACGCTCCATAAACATATTCGCCAGGAGGAATTTTATTTTGTGCTCGAAGGCACTGGCCGCATGCGAATCGACGATGAGACCCTGACCATCCCACGATATGGCGCAGTGCTGGTCGGACCGGACCAACTCCGGCAGGTCTTCAATG
>JBQCGE010000238.1:0-6210 GCA_051955955.1 Verrucomicrobiota bacterium | reverse complement strand
ATTTCGTCCAATGCTTCGAAGGTCAGGTCCGGTGCAACTTTCACCAGGATCGGTTTGGTTTCTGCCAGATTCAGATCATTGAGCGCGGAAAAAATTTCGCTCAATGCCGAGCCATCCTGCAGCTTTCTTAGATTGGGCGTGTTGGGTGAACTGACATTCACCACAAAAAAATCCGCATACGGCCTCAGCAGTCGGAAACTGGCGGCGTAATCTTCCGCAGCGGATTCCAATGGCGTGGTTTTTGATTTTCCTAAATTAATCCCGACTGGGTGACGCGGCCAAAGTTGGCGCGCCTTCCACTCCGCCAGTCGTTCAGCAATTGCCTCGGCTCCGGGATTATTGAACCCCAGTCGATTCACCAGCGCTTCATCTGAAATCGCCCGAAACATGCGGGGTGAGGGATTGCCCGGTTGGCCATGCGCCGTAACTCCGCCGAGTTCACAAAAACCAAATCCAAGCGCCTCCCAAACTGGTACTGCCTCGGCCTTTTTGTCCATCCCCGCGGCTAGCCCAATTGGATTTGGGAAGCGCAGGCCCATGGTTTGCACCTCCAATTCCGGGGCGCCATACAGGTTTTGGAGCGCTCCGAGCGTGGAATGATGCCCTGCCACCCAGCCCAACGCTCTCATTGTAGGGTTTTGAATCCGCTCGGTGTCAGATTTGAACAAGGCATGAGGAATCTCATGGCGATACCACGAACTCTTCTCCCCTCCTCCCAATTTACAGCAATCTGCACGCGCTTTCAGATACCAAAACCATCGCGAAACGCGAGCCTCATCATGAGTGCTGCCGAATTAGCACCAACCCTGGCAGCCTACGCCCGCAAGAGATTGGAACGAAGCCGGGTGAACCAATTGCGTGGTTCGGCGTTTTCGGGTTGCGCGACCCCCATAGGAACAGTTTCAGCAGATGCAGTAACTTCCGGGTGCTTCAATCGCTCTCCCAATTCGAAACTTACTGGAAGGCCGGCAATTTCCCTCAATTTTTCCGCGTGCCCGTGCAAACCGAGTTCTTCCGGATAGTTCAGGTCGAGGTGAAACTCCTTTTTCCCAGCTTCGATCGAGTGTCGTGCAAATTCGAGGGTGTTTGCCAGATGCACCGCCGTCACTGCCGAAAACTCGCGGTCCAGAGAATTGGCTGGCCTGTGATGCATCGCCACGGCTTCAATTACCGATCCCGGCAATCCCCAGAGCGAGAGCAGGTATGCGCCAGTTTCGGCGTGGGTTGTGCCAAGCATCTCCTTTTCCCCTTCCCAACCGCGAACCTTGCGCTCACGCGCCCGCAGGAGAGCCGCGTTATATTGTTCCTCCGCGTTCAGAGCGATGGCAATCTTCCCGAGGTCATGCAGCAAACCCGCCGTGAACGCGTCATGGGCAAGATCACGGTCCGTACTCATCAACTCCGCGATTTTCCGGGCTCTATTTGCGATCACCTGGCTATGTCGCCAGACCTGGTCAATGGAGAAATAGAGCGGACGCAAATGATCCAGTTGTGAAAAAGCTTCAATCCCCCAGACCAGCGAAGCGGTGATTTCCATACCAAGCATTAGAACAGCGTCGGAAGGGGTGGTCACTGGCTGCAACAAGCCAAATGGCGCGGTGTTGATCACCTGGATCAATTTGGTTGAAATTGCGAGGTCTTTCGAAACAAGTTCCCCCACGGTCTGCGCCGACGCATTGCTGCTCCGCAGTTCCTTCATTACTTCCACGTAAATCGTCGGCCGTGCCGGAAAGGTGCGCACTCGCGAGACGAGCGATTTCACAGCGCGATCCTGCAGCAGTTTGTCGGTAATTTCCGCCCTCTCCAAAGCATTTCGCACACTGACGGTAGTGATCGGCTTTTGAACGAATTGATGACTGCCCATGACGCATGTGAGCATCACGTCCGGGTCGAACTTCGACCCGAGAATCATTCGAATCGTTCGTGGATGGCGGAGCCAAACTTCATGCAGGAATTGAATGCTGGCAAACGGCCCTTCCTTCAAATCCACGAAAATCAAATCAAACTCGACCTGGTTCAATACGCAGAGGGCATCGGCGGGCGTATTTCTGAAATGCACCTTCCAACCAAATGGCAGGTCAGCAAAAGCAGGATAAAGCTGGTCATACTCCGCGGGATTATCGCAGATCACCAAAATTCGATTCAACTTGTTCATTTCGTCCTGTGATGCGGAGAGCTCCAGACTTTCTCGCGAATTTAACACAGGCTTCTCTAAGCTATCGATATGCCAGTTTAAGGTTTGAGATTTGCTTTGGGGTATCTGCCCATGCCAGAGGAGATGCAGATCAATATGCTGATTCGATAACAATTCGCAACCTCTGTTGATTCAGGTATTTACAAATCGCAGACGAGGAACTTTTTGGTTTCATTGGACAAGTCGCACGACTGATGGATTCTTCTTGTTACTTTGAGAGAAACGAATCCAGTCAGCCTCTATATTCACGTGCCATTTTGCGCTCACAAGTGTGAGTATTGCGCCTTCTACTCTCACGCCCCAGGCGATCTAATGCAGCGCTACACGAACGCGCTCATTTCGGAGCTTAAAATGCTCCCCCGATTTTCTCCGCGAACTCTCTTTTTCGGCGGCGGCACCCCCAGCCTGCTCACCCTTGGCCAATGGGACCAAATCGGAACCGCGATTCATACCCTCGGGTTTAAACCGAGTGAAGAATGGACGGTGGAATGCAATCCGGCGACTGTCTCCGCCGAAAAAGCGCAGATGTTTCGCGAGATCGGGGTGAACCGCATCTCCATGGGCGTCCAGAGTTTTGATCCCAACTTGCTCGAACACCTTGGCCGGATTCACTCTCGGGAACAAGTCTTCAAATCCTACGATATCCTTCGCAACGCAGGTTTCGATGAGCTCAATATCGACCTGATGTTCGCCATTCCGGGTCAAACGATGGAAATTTGGAAGGAGACATTGAAAGAAGCTGTTCAACTCAAAACGGAACATCTCTCCTGTTACGAAGTCATTTACGAACAGGACACTCCGCTTTACGAGCAACTGCAGGCAGGGAAATTCGATGTTGATGAAGAACTCGCGTGCGAAATGTATGATGCGCTGATTGATTACTCCGGAAGCAACGGGTTTCAACAGTATGAAATTGCAAATTTCGCCAAATCTGAGGATTGCACGGCAGCAATCCCGACCCATGCTTGCAAACACAATATAAATTACTGGCGCGGTGGTTTTTATTACGCTGCTGGCCCGAGCGCCTGCGGTTACGAACCGAAACAAAGTTCGATTGGCCTCCGCACTCGCAATTGGGCCAATACCCAGATGTATTGCGAACAGGTAGAAAAGGGAAAACGTCCCCTGGAAAGCACGGAAGAATTGCCTCCGCTCGCGCGCGCTGGCGAGGTCGCTGCATTTGGGCTGCGTATGAATGCTGGCTGGCCGTTTGCGGAATTCCTTCATGCGACCGGCTTCGATCTGCGAGAACATTGGCAAAAGGAGATGAATGAGTTGGTTCAGCGCGGGCTGGCGGATCTCGAATCTGACCGCTTCCGCCTGAATCGGGCTGGCTTGCGCTTTGCCGATCTGGCGGCGGAAACGTTCCTCAAGCTTGAACCGGCAGTATAATTCATTTTCTCGCATTTTTTTCACAGAATCTGCACAATGGCTTAAACCATTATGAACTGGCCATTACTTGCCGCAATTGTTGCGATCTCAATTCCCAGCGCACGCAGCGCGGAGAATTCGGAAACTTTTCTCGACCCCAAAAAAGCGGGCCCGGACTATGCCGATCAAGGCGAATACAAAAATGATTGGGGCGGTGTGCAGGTTATCGCTCTGGGTCATGATGAATTCAGGATGGTGACTTTTCCCGGAGGTCTGCCTGGAGCCGGTTGGGATCAACAATCTCGTCCTGAGAATCCAGGGAAGCGGGAAGGTGAAAAGGTTGTTTTCAACGGGGAGAACGGTTATCGCGCTGAGCTTTCTCATGGCGAGATTTCAATCAAAACCAGCGATGGGGGCCCGTGGACGATGACGAAAGTTGAACGCAAAAGCCCGACGCTCGGGGCCAAGGCGCCTAAAGGCGCGATGGTTCTTTTCGATGGGACGAATGCTGACGCGTGGGAAAACGGCCATATGGATGAACGTCACTTATTGGCCGCAGGCACCCGCTCCAAAGAGAAGTTCACGAACTTCACCGCTCACCTGGAGTTCCTGCTCCCTTTCAAGCCACTCGCTCGCGGACAGGAACGGGGCAATAGCGGTGTTTACCTTCAGGACCGCTACGAAGTTCAAGTGCTCGACTCCTTCGGCCTCAAGGGCGAAGACAACGAGTGCGGTGGCATTTACACCCAGGCGAAACCAGCGGTGAACATGTGCTTCCCACCACTCGTCTGGCAAACGTACGATATCGATTTCACCGCGGCACAATTTGATGCAGACGGGAAGAAAACGAAAAATGCGGTGGTCACAGTCAAGCAGAACGGTGTTACGATCCATGATCATCTCGAATTGAAAAAGCAAACCCCGGGAGGCAGGCGCGAAACCGCGGAAGGCGGCGCCTTGCAACTGCAGGGCCATGGGAATCCTGTTTTTTATCGCAACATCTGGATCCTTCCCAAGTAATTCCCGCTTCTGAACTAACGTAGTGATCTCGCACAAAATTCAACGGGACTGGAAAGCTCGCGCGAAGGCGCTCGTTCCATTCGGAATAGGCCAGCAGAAACCAAAGCACTTTCGCGATATGGCCTCCATTGTTTGGACCAATCGCGACAATCTGTCATACGCCTGGAAAGTACTTTCCAAAGGAGTTTGCGACGGCTGCGCCCTTGGGGTGGCCGGATTTCACGATTGGACGATTGAGGGCACTCATCTCTGCATGACGCGCCTCAATCTGCTTCGCCTGAACACAATGCCAGCCTTCGAGGAATCATTGCTGGCTGATGTAAGCCCGCTGGAAAAGCTCTCTAACGCAGAATTGCGAGCCCTTGGGCGCATTCCCTATCCCTTTCTCCGCGAGAAAACCGAGCGTGGGTTTCGACGGATTTCCTGGGATGAAGCGTACGACCGAATCGCGCGGCGAATCCGATCTTCCGATCCGAAGCGAATCGCCTTTTTTCTTACCTCGCGTGGCATCACGAACGAGGTTTACTACATGGCTCAAAAGGCAGCGCGGTTCATCGGCACAAACAACGTGGATAATGCCGCGCGCCTTTGCCACGCCCCATCCACCGCCGCGATGAAGGGCTCCATTGGCGTCGCGGCAACGACGTGCAGTTACAAAGATTGGTACGGCACCGATCTGATTATTTTCTTCGGCGCGAATCCCGCCAATGACCAACCTGTTACGACCAAGTATTTGCACGAAGCTAAAAAGCTCGGGACAAAGATCGTGATGGTAAATCCTTATCGCGAGCCGGGCATGGATCGGTACTGGGTTCCATCCACGGTCAGCAGCGCGATCTTCGGCACGGACATTGCCGATTATTGGTTCCCTGTCTCTCAAGGTGGTGACATCGCTTTCATATACGGCGTCATCAAAGTGCTACTTGAAAAAGGGTGGTGGGATAACAATTTCGTCGAAAATCATGCCGTCGATTTCGCCTCCCTAAAATCCACGGCGGAACAATTACCCTGGGAGAAACTCGAAGCTCAATCCGGCCTCAACCGCGCCAGCATGGAGGAATTTGCCAATCTCATCGGGAACGCAAAAACGGCCGTCCTCGTCTGGAGCATGGGAATCACCCAACACGTTTATGGCGCGGACGCGGTCCAGATGGTTCTGAATCTTGGCCTCATGAAAGGCTTCGTCGGACGCGACAAATGCGGCCTCATGCCGATTCGAGGCCATTCATCCGTTCAGGGTGGCGCGGAGATGGGTGGCTACGCAACCGCATTCCCTGGCGGCAAACCGGTTACTCGCGACAACGCCGAAAACCTCTCGAAGCAGTATGGCTTCCCCGTTCCGGACTGGGTTGGCATGACCGGTCCTGAAATGGTCGAAGCCGCGCAGAATGGAACTCTCGATCTGCTTTATTGCGTTGGTGGTAATTTTCTTCGCACCTTGCCCGAACCCGATTATGTCGCCCGCGCGATGGCAAACGTGCCCCTGCGTGTCCACCAGGATATCATCCTCACGGACCAGATGTTCATTCCAGCGGATGAGGTCCTTCTGCTCCCGGCGAAAACCCGTTACGAGCAGGACGACGGGGGCACGGAAACCACCACGGAACGCCGCATTATATTCACCC